>JBAXYG010000154.1:0-4212 GCA_041670905.1 Bacteroidales bacterium | reverse complement strand
CTGCAAAAAGGCATTCGTCTTTATTTAAATCAGGCGGTAAAGGAATTTATTCCTGAATCTAAAAAACCCACAGAAACAAAGAATACCATTGATGTAAAATTGGTAAATGAAACTGTAATTAAAGCAGATATTGTAATTCTCTCAATTGGTGTACGACCAGAAACAAAACTTGCACGTGAAACGGGTTTAAAGATAGGAGTTGCAGGTGGTATTTCTGTAAATAATTACATGCAAACTTCAGATCCTGACATTTACGCAGTAGGGGATGCTATTGAATTTCCACATCCTATCACCGGAAAACCATGGTTGAATTATCTTGCCGGACCTGCTAACCGACAAGCAAGAATTGTTGCAGATAACATGTCCTTTGGTAATTCGGTCACTTACGAAGGCTCAATCGGAACTTCTATTGCAAAAGTATTTGATATAACTGTAGCTACTACTGGCTTACCAGCAAAAAGACTTAAACAGGAAAATATAGAATACATCTCCTCAACAACACACTCTAACTCACATGCAGGTTATTATCCTAATGCTAAACAAATGAGCATCAAGATAACCTTCGCCCCAAAAACAGGACAACTATATGGAGGACAAATTGTAGGATATAACGGAGTGGATAAGAGAATTGATATAATAGCTCAAATTATCAAGAATAAAGGGACCATTTATGATCTTATTACCATTGAACATGCATATGCTCCTCCATTCTCATCAGCTAAAGATCCTACAGCAATTGCCGGTTATGTTGCCTCAAATATCCTGGCTGAAAAAATGAAAATTGTTTATTGGCGCGACATAAAACAAGATGATTCAAAAGAATTCACATTACTTGATGTAAGAACAAAAGAAGAATATTTACTTGGATCTATTTCAAATTCAATAAATATTCCTGTTGACGAAATTCGTGAAAGAATGGATGAAATTCCCACTAATAAGCCAATATATATATTCTGTGCTATCGGACTAAGAGGATATCTTGCTTCCCAAATATTATCACAAAACGGTTTCAGGGAAGTATATAACCTTTCCGGAGGATACAAAACATATGTTGCAGTTACAGAACCGATATCAGAAAATACTCCATCCCAAAACATCAATTCATTTTCAGACTCGGGAGACCCTAACATTAACAAAGTAAAATCATTTAATATGGCGGCAAATACCATTAAAGTAGATGCCTGTGGTATGCAATGCCCGGGTCCCATTCTTAAATTAAAAAAAAGTATTGACTCCATCGATGCCGGACAAAGGATAGAAATAGAAGCCACTGATCCAGGATTTGCTCGTGATGCCAAAGCATGGTGTCAAACCACCGGAAACACATTAATTGAACAAACTTCCTCTGAAGGATTATTTCGTGCAATCATAGAGAAGAAAAGTTCAGAAATTGAAAGTGGGGCTCCGACAAATTGTAGTTGTGGTAAAGGTAAAACACTAATCCTTTTCAGCGATGACTTAGATAAAGCTCTGGCCACTTTCGTCCTTGCAAACGGGGCATCAGCTACTGGGCAACATGTTAGTATTTTCTTTACATTCTGGGGATTAAATGCCATTAAAAAAGTAAAAAAGCCTAAAGTAAAAAAAGACATTTTCAGCAAGATGTTCAGTATGATGATGCCAGCAGATTCGTTAAGTCTTAAACTCTCTAAAATGAATATGGGAGGTATGGGGAAAAAAATGATGCGTCATGTTATGAAAATCCGTGGTATAGACTCTCTTGAATCACTTCGTCAACAAGCTATTAATAATGGTGTAGAATTTATTGCTTGTCAAATGTCAATGGACGTAATGGGAGTATCCCGTGAAGAATTGCTTGATAATGTTACTATCGGTGGGGTTGCATCTTATATGAACAGAGCTGACGAAGCAAATGTTAATTTATTTATTTAGCATAAGCTTACGTATATTTGTCAATTAGAATTCAGAAATAGTATGAAAAATTCCATATGCCTGATGAGAGATATAGTCAAAGCACTGACTGAATATGAAGACAAATTAATGAAAATTCATGACATTTCTCTTAACGAAGCCATGCTATTGTGCTGTCTCAATGGGGAACACGACACAAAAAATGTAGAATATAAGTTTTCAGCTTCAGATATCTCAGAAAAGACAGCTCTTTCTGCATCACACGCCTCTAAAGTTCTGCGTTCGGCCGAATCAAAAAAATTAATTACCCGATCTTTAGGAACAAAGGATCATCGAAAAATGTTCTTTGAACTGACTCCGGCAGGCCATGAAAAACTTGCACAAATGAAAGATAATGAAATTGAAATACCAAAATTATTCGTAACGATTAATCATTAAATTAAAAATTTTACTTCTGCATTTGAAGATGCCTTATTACTATCAAAAAAAAATTGATAAATAATTCTGTGCTTATTCCACTCCACAAGGCAATTATTAGCATTATTTTAATATCTTTGATATTAAAATAACTAATAATTTTCTGTAATTTATAATGGCATAATAATGCAAACCTTTACGCAATACTCCATTCTATTTCTATTAACTGCCATTATATCTTTTTTTGGAGCATTTTTAGCATGGCAAAGAAAAGGAGTAAAGGGAGCAATCGATATTATTTGGTTAATGACGTCTGCAGGGATAGCATCTTTTTGTGTATTTATTGCATCAACTTATTTAAATCCGGAGAGTAAAATATTTTGGGCTAAAATGGAATATTCTGGTGCTGTCTGCCTGCCTGTATTTTATTTTATTTTTGTTTTGCGTTTTATCGGTAAAGACAAATATCTTACAATAAAAAAAATTCTGTCCCTTTTCATTTTTCCGGCAATTACTTTTGCATTAGTTCTTACTAATGAAAAGCACCATCTAATCTGGTCTGGATTCTCTCCTATTAATCCAAAAACAAATATGATAGTGTATTATCATGGATTTTGGTTCTGGTTTGGATATATCGCATATACTTATATCCTTATGTTGATAGGAAACATCCTTCTTCTCAAATTCATAATAAAAAACAAAACAATTTTCAAACGTCAGGGATGGATTGTTTTAATAGGATGTCTTATTCCCTGGACAGTTAGTCTTCTATACCTTCTCGAGATAAATATAACTCCTGGGCTGGATATTACTCCGGCAAGTATAATATTAAGTGGTTTGCTTTTGATATATTCTATTTTAAACAGAGGATTTCTTGATTTAAATCCCATTAGAGCAACTTTAGTTGAAACCTTGCATGACGGAATAATTACCCTTGACCCTCAAAACAGAATACAGGACATTAATAAGGCTGCTCTATCCTATTTGAAAATTCAAAATGAAAATGTTCTCGGTATCATTATTGATTCAGTTGGAATTTCTCTGGATATTCTAAATGTACTAAAAAATAAAACGGAAGATGATACGGAAATAAGTTATAATGATGGTTCAAAATCATTTAGAATAATAAAATATCCTATTAAAAAATATTACGGTAGCCATCTCATTGTTATACAAGATATTACGGAGAGAGTAAAACAAACAAATGAATTGATAAAAGCCAAAGAGAGAGCTGAAGAAAGTGATAATCTAAAATCAGCATTTCTTACTAATATGAGTCATGAGATTAGGACTCCTATGAACGGGATCATGGGTTTTGCCGAACTGTTAAAAGAGCCTAAGCTTACTGGAATAGAACAGAAAGAGTATATACGCATAATAAAAGAGAGTGGTACAAGAATGCTTAATATCATAAATGATATTATCTGTATCTCCTCTTTGGAAACAGGACATATAAAAGCTTATTTTTCAATTGTTTACATTACAGAACTGGTTCAGTCTGTCTATTGTTTTTATAAGCCTCTTGCTAAGGATAAAAACATAAAACTTATTTTAATTAATAATATACCGGAAAAAGACTCAAGAATAAAAACAGATGAGAAAAAGGTATATTCGATTTTAAATAACATAGTTAATAATGCTATAAAATTTACATCTTCAGGCTATGTGGAAATAAAGTGTGATACTACTCAATGTGAACTGATATTTTCCATAAAAGATACCGGTTTAGGAATTTCTCCCGAACATAAAAATATTATTTTTATGAATTTCAGACATGGAAATGAATTTATTAATAATAATTATGATGGAGCAGGATTAGGCCTATCTATTTCCAAAGCGTATGTTGAAATGATTGGAGGACGGATTTGGGTTGAAAGTGAACAAGAAAAAGGTTCTACATTTTATTTCACAATTCCTTTCATT
>JBAXYG010000153.1:0-4233 GCA_041670905.1 Bacteroidales bacterium | reverse complement strand
TCAAGTTCCTGCTCCCGTAGTTTAATGGATAGAATCTAAGATTCCGGTTCTTAGGGTTGGGGTTCGATTCCCCACGGGGGCACAAAAAAACCGCTTGTATTTTATTCCGAGCGGTTTTATATAAAAAGTTGTAATAGATTCTTTAAAAAAGTTATGAGAATGTTTATTCAACAAATGCGAGAATTTCACCTTTATCGACTTTATCTCCTTGTTTTGCGCACACGGCAACAATTCTTCCTTCAAAACCAGTTTTAATCTCTTCCATACCATAGTATGCCTGAACAAAACAGACAATCTGGTCAGCTTTTACTTTATCTCCTATATTTGGGGATTTTGAAGCATCAGCAACATCGTATTGCCACATTACCTGACCTTTTACATTTGATTGTATAGGTTTTGCGTTCGGGTATTTAGCGATAATCTGATCAACATTTATTTTTGGCATCTCAACTACAGGCCGAATAACGATTTTTGGAGCATTTGCCTTCTCTTTAGCAGCTTCAAGTTCTTGTTCAAAACGTTTTTTTGCAATACCACTCTTGTAATCTCTATATTGTCTGTCATGCATTGCCAGCTCAAGTAATTCCTCATCATCTTTACCGAAGTCCCAGTTATTTTCTTTCATTTCCTCTCTGTACTTGTCAAGTTCATTAGGAAATGCATCCTGAGGATTACCGGTGTAAAATTCAAGATTCTTTTCTTTAGCAAGTTTTATTATTTCCGGAGCGAGAGGACCAGGCAGTGTACCTGTTTTTCCTAAAATCATGTTCCATGTATCTTTGTCTATTGTTGACCAACGTGGTTCTCCTTTTAGTGTGTGCATAAGATTCATCAGTGCTGTGTTTTTTACATATTGGCTGAACGGTGTAACCAATGGAGGATATCCCAAACGAGGCCATACATATTCAACTTCCTGAAATAATTTTACTACCAATTCGTCTATTGTAAGCTCTTTCTTTCCTTGATTTTTTAGTGATGAATTTATTGCTTCACGGAATCCTCTCAAGTCAGCCATCATAGAACCCATCATACCTCCAGGAAGTCCGCAACCGACAAGAAGTGAAGACATTTGAGAGTTGCCAGGATCTATGAAGTACCCCAAATAATCATCAATAAATGATTGAGTAAGACTACGCGCTTCCATGTATGCATCCATATTGATATCTTTTACAAGAAATCCTGCATCTTTCATCATTTCTTTTATGGTAATTACATCAGGGTGTACTTTGCCCCAAGAAAGTGGTTCCATAGCAACGTCAAGGTAATCGGCTCCTGCTCTTGCAACTTCCAACATAGATGCCGGAGAGAATCCGGGACCGGTATGTCCGTGATATTGAATGATTATATTTGGATATTTATCTTTTATGGCTTTTGTTAATCTTCCTAAAAATGCCGGGCGGCCGATGCCTGCCATATCTTTAAGGCATATTTCATCACAACCATAGGCAACTACTTTGTCAACTATGTCCATATAATACGCTACGGTGTGTATGGGAGAGTGGGTGATACTTAATGCAACCTGTGAAATCATTCCGCCCTTTTTTGCAAACTCAACGGACAATTTAAGGTTCCGGTGATCGTTCAATCCACAGAAAGAACGGGAAATATTTGTTCCTTGTTTAGCTTTTACTTTATACATCAGTTCTCTAACATCTGCCGGTACAGGATACATTCTAAGAGCATTCAGACCTCTTTCAAGCATATGTGTTTGAATACCAGCTTTATTAAATGGAGCTGTCCATTCACGAACTGCGGTGTTAGGATTTTCACCGAAAAGTAAATTTACTTGTTCGAAGGCACCGCCGTTTGTCTCAACACGGTCGAAACATCCCATATCAATTATTACTGGAGCTATTTGCTTAAGTTGGTGTACCATTGGGACATATTTGCCTGATGATTGCCACATGTCTCTGTAAACGAGAGAAAATTTAATTTCACGAGCCATATCTATCTGAATTAGTTATATTTATAAGATTTTTTTCAAATATTTTTAATAGATAAAGATAAGGAAATATAATTAATTGAATTGTTTAATCTTCTCAAAAATTGTTTTCAAAATAATAATAAATATTTCTCTAAATATTGAATTATAAAAATGATTATTTATCTTTGCAACCCGTTTGAATAACAAGCGGAACATGGTGGATGTAGTTCAGCTGGTTAGAGCACCAGATTGTGGTTCTGGGTGTCGTGGGTTCGAATCCCATCATCCACCCCAAACAAAGAGCGTCTTGCAATGATTTAATTATCATCAAGATGCTTTTTTTAGCTTATACCCTTTAAGATGTGGTTATTTATAAGTTACCTTCCCCACGGAACACCAAAATTATCCGAAAAACAGGACAAATCTTTGTGAAATAGAATATTGTAAGGGACTCCAGTAATAAAAAATCATTTATCATCTTTTTCTTATCTTTGTATATTAAATATTATTTAATTGTTGAAATATGAAAATTTTTAATAGCCTTTTTAGTCCGTCGTATGGTTATGTTAGATCAATTGCCGGAATAGTTTTAGGTGTAGCGATGCTAATATGGCCTGATGTGGCACAAAAAACGATTGTTCAAGTAATAGGATGCTTCATGATTGCAGTAGGTACAATATCTTTTATTCTTTCATTTAAAAAGAGCAAAGAGAAAGAGAAACAGCCGGTTGATATTTTGGGTATAAACGGTATATTTGATGTAATACTTGGAATAATCCTTGTTCTTGTCCCTGATGTTTTTGTTGTGTTTCTAATGTTTATTTTAGGGTTGCTTTTGTGTGTATTAGGTATAGGACATATAATAAGCTTATGTGTAGCGAAAAAAATATCTACAGTATCTTATCTATATTTTATTCTTCCGATACTCACTACTGTTTGTGGTATAATATTGATATTTAAACCATTTGAGGCAACAATTACGCTGTTTATTGTATTTGGTGTGGCATTGATTATTTATGGTGTGTCCGAATTGTTTTCAACAATAAAACTAAGTAAGGTTAACAAGGTAAAACGTTCTTATGAATATAGAGTAGAAGATGCAAAATACGAAGAAGTTAAAGACGAGCAGTAAATTTCCCCCGTTGGATGTTGCTCGTTTTGATGTAACACAAGAGCCACGCAGAGTAAGTTGGTATCTAAGACCTATTACTTGGCTAATTAGTTTCCCTTCTGTATGGAGGCATAGGGTGAAAATAGATAGAGTAAAAATGGAGGGACTTAAGGCTCCATATCTTATGCTCTGTAATCATAATGCCTTTTTTGATTTTATGGTAGCTACTGCTGCTGTATTTCCTCATCAGCCGTATTATATTGTTGCTGTAGATGGTTTTGTCGGTAAATCTTGGTTAATGCGCCGTGTAGGTTGTATTCCAAAACGCAAGTTCACAAATGATGTAAGGTTGGTTCGTCAACTTCAGCGCGTATCAGATAGGGGAAAAATAGTTGCATTCTATCCTGAAGCAAGATATTCTTTATGCGGAACAAATGCAGTACTTCCTCCATCATTGGGGAAGTTGTCAAAACTTTTGAAAATTCCTGTAGTTACTTTGATAACAAACGGCCATCATATCAATTCTCCATTCTGGAATCTAAAAAGCAGGAAAATCAAGACTCATGCAAAGATGGAGCAGATTATTACACAGGGAGAGATTAATGATTTGACATATGAAGAGATAAATAAAAGGATAAATGATGCTTTTGTATATGATGATTTTGCATGGCAAAAGCAGAATAAGATTCGTGTAAAATATAAAAACAGAGCAAAAGGGTTGCATAAAGTCCTTTATCAATGTCCTCATTGTAAAGCAGAGTATAATATGGATTCGGATGGAATAAGGTTATGGTGTAAGAAATGCAATCATACATGGGAAATGTCCGAATATGGAGAGTTGACCTCCGTTGAAGGGGAGACTTATTTTTCTCATATTCCTGATTGGTATGAGTGGGAAAGAAAGAATGTGGTAAAAGAGATAGAAGATGATAAATATTACTTTGAGTCTGAATGTCGTGTGCATTCTCTTCCTAATGCAAAAGGTTTTGTAGATATTGGAGAAGGGCATCTTGTTCACACTATGGAAGGTTTTGTTCTTTCCGGAGGATATAGGGGACAGGAATATACACTTAAAATACCGACGCAGGCACTATATTCGTGCCATATTGAATATAATTATCTTAAATGGAAGAGAGATTGCATTGATCTGAGTACACTTACCGATACTTTTTTTATTTTCCCAAAAGGAAATGATTTT
>JBAXYG010000152.1:0-4255 GCA_041670905.1 Bacteroidales bacterium | reverse complement strand
TTCTTTCACCATTAATAAACAAAGCCATCCCTGTCTTCATTCGCTTAAAATTTTCTTTTTCATAAAACTTTTCCTTTCCTGGAGAAGCATATAAAATAAAATTGCAATTAGGGATATTTTCAATAATGGTTTGAATTATCATTTTACCTATCCCTTTTCCTTGGTAGTTTGGTAGTACGGCAACATCATATATGGAAGCTTGATATTCTCCATCTGATAAAGCTCGCCCAAAACCTATCAGGTTTTCTTCATCGAATATAAATACAACAGTATGACTATTATTAAATGCTCGATTATGAATTTCGGGCGTATGATACGCCATACCAACTTTTTGAAATATATCAACTACCAAGTCCCAATTAACATTTGTTGTATCAAGTTGTAACCGTAAGTTCATCAAATTTTGCTTTCATTGTTGGATTGCCTTGAGTCAACTTTTTAATTGTCAAGTCTTCGGTTTTTTCGTTAGCTAGTCTAAAATTGTTTTCTGACGACAACAAAGCTGCTTTTGTTTTTTCTAACTCTTTTATGGTTTTATCTATTCCGTCAATCGCATCTTTAAATTTCCGACTTGCCAAATCATAATTTCTTGCGAACCCCTCTTTGAACTTATTCATCTTTTCTTCAAAATTGGTGATATCAATATTTTGACTTCTTACCAATGCAAGTTCCGCCTTGTATTGAATAGAGTTCATGGCGGCATTACGAAGTAAAGTAATAATTGGTATAAAAAATTGCGGTCTTACAACATACATTTTATGATATTTATGAGATACATCTATAATACCAGAATTGTAAAGTTCGCTATCTGCTTCTAAAACTGAAACTAGAATTGCATATTCACATTTCTTTTCTGTTCTATCCTTGTCAAGCTCTTTAAAAAAGTCTTCATTTCTCTTTTTAGTAGCAGTTTGGTCATTCTCATTTTTCATTTCAAACATGATTGAAATAATTTCATTACCTGCGTCATCTGTCTCTTTGTAGATATAGTCTCCTTTGCTACCTGAGCTTGCATCGCTGTCTTTTTCGAAGTATGATTTTTGAAATGCTGTTGAACGAAGCCTATTGAATTCAATTTCGCAATGTTGTTCAAGTGTTTCACCAAGCATTTTCGTTGAGAGTTTAGACTTCATGTCTTTTACTCGGGAAATCTCCTCGTCTTTATATTTTATAATCTCGTCTTTACTCTGCAATTTAGCTGTGAATTGCTGTTTTAAAGAACTTTCAAGATTTTGCTTTTCTAATTCTTTAGTTTTTAAATCATTTGCCAAGTTGTCTCGTTCTTTCTCAACTTTCTGAACAGCTTCATTTATTGCAAGTTTCTTTTCGACCTCAACGTTATCAATTTTTGCTTTCAGCTGAGTGATTTCAGATTCTTTTTTATTTAACTTTTCTGTTAGTGTTAGCTCGCTTTGTGCTTTTAATTCTGTTAATTCTTTATCTTTTTTAGCAAGTTGATCTTGTAAAGAATTTCTAACATTAGCTTCGGCTAATTTTACTGCACTTTCCTTTTCCTTTTCAGCAAGGGCAAGTCGACTTCGAATTTCTTCCTCAAATTGGTGGTCACGAACTTGTTTAAGAATGTCAGCAAAACCAGCTTCATCTACTTTGAATGCTTTTTTGCAACTAGGACAAATTATTTCGTTCATATCTTATATTTTGATTGTTGTCGTGTCGTCTTAAAATGAGTGCTAACGGTTGGTACATGAAACGTTTGGCATGGGGTTTATCATATATAGTTGTACTTCTTTCAATTTTCTCATGTAATACATATTTATGATTCTTTCTTCCAATAGTGTCTGATTAATAAAAACAACCAGCCCAAATTAACTAATAATGCCAACCCGTAGATTAAAAAAGTATGAGGCGATTTAACAACTAAAGTAATCCAATAAGGCGGAAAAAACCATGATAATACGGTAAGCCATTTTAGTGCAAGTAAATCGGTAAATGCAAACAGACTTAATGAATTTATAGCTTTTGCAAAAGTAAGCCCTTTTACTTTATCATCTGCAAATGTAAAAATCAGCAATCCTATTATAATTGAGTAATTTGATGAAAGCAAAGACACAAAAAGCATTGTCGTAAATGGCAATTTCACTACATTCAGCACATAATAACTCAAAATACTATAAAAAATAGTTAAAACAGCGGCAAATAACAGTCGGTTTATTAAATAACCGCTTCTTCCCAAGGGCGTAACCGACATCAATTCGGCAATTTTTCCATCTCGGTCATCTATCATCATAAATCCGGTAACGATTCCGAGCATGGCTCCGCACATCATTACAACAAATATAAATATATAATCAAGATAAGGTAATATTTCAAATTCAATAAGGGTTTGGATAAAAGGGACTAAATACAAAACCATCAATTTGAATGCAATAATTAACAACAATGGAGCAACAACCAAAATAGCCATTATTGGGTCTCGCAATATTTGTTTTAAATCGTTTTTTAAATGAATGATTCCTACCATAAGCTAATCTTGATAAATAATTTTATTTTCAAAAACACGTATTGCCCATCGCAGAAACAAATAATTCATTCCGACTAAATATATTATCAAACCGGCAGCTTCATAAAACGGTATTCCATTGTAAGCTCCTAACATCAGTCTTAAAGCAGCAACACTCGGAATAATGGTAAATAAATCCGAATACGGAAATCCAATCAATGAAAAACAAGGCAAAACAAATAGCAACATGTACGGAATAGTTTTTATCATGTATTGATTCACGGTGTTACATCCGGCAGTTATCATGATGCCGCACAAAGTAAAAATCCCCGATGTAAGCACTGTTGATATAAACACCAGTAACCAATTGGCACTGCCGTAATGACTAAATCCCGTAATTACAAAAGCAGCCAAAACCGAAATAAAAGCCAACGAAATAACTTTTGACAAGATGTATTCGATTGTTCGTAAAGGAGAAACAGCCAGAACCGACAGGATACCCTGCATTTTTTCTAACATGATAATTCCACCGATAAAGAATAAGCCCAATACCGATGGGTCGGAAAAAACTACCAGAGGCAAGCCAACTGATAATATGTCTTCCGGCAAAAATGACAATATGATTAAATACATGACTGTTATTAAAACATAAACCAAATAAAAGCCCTGTTTAAATTGAAAACGTATGTCTGCCCAAACAGCATGTAGCAATCTCATAGTAATTTCCTTCCCGTTAATTTGATGAAAATATCTTCCAAAGTGGCTTCACAACTATGTATAGTTTTTATGTCGGCAGTTTCCAATAAGTCTATAAAGGCTTTATTTTCCGCAAGTTGATTCATTTCAAATTCCGTATCAATCAGATTGCCGTCTAATTGATATTCTATTTTTATCCGACGTTTTCCATGTTCAAACATTAGTTCCTTAGGCGAACCTATAACTACAATTTCACCATCAACAATAAATGCAACTCTGTCGCAAAGCTGCTCTGCAACTGTCATATTGTGTGTAGTAAGAAAAGCCGTTTTGCCTGCTTTCTTTTGTTCTAATATTATGTCTTTTATAATATGAGCATTCGTAGGATCAAGCCCGGAAGTTGGTTCGTCAAAAAACATCAAATCGGGTTGGTGCATTATGGAACGAATGAAATTTAATCGCATTTTCATTCCTTTTGAGAAACTCTCTACACGCACATTTTTATCGGGTAAAAGGCCGACACGGTCAAGAAGTTCGTCCGGATTGTTAATCTTTCTATTATAATAAGCTCCAATAAGTTCTAAATTTTCGGTCGCTGTTAATTTAGTATATAGATTTGGAAAATCGAAAGCAACACCAACTTGCTCGTAAAAATCTTTACCCCATTGGTTTCTTTCCTTCCCCAATACTTCTATATGACCAGTGTAGTTTCTCAATAAGCCAATTATTAGCCGTTGTGTAGTTGTCTTGCCTGCACCACTCGGACCTAAAAAACCGAAAACTTCTCCTTTATGAATGTCGAAATTCATATCAAGGATTGCTTTCTTTTTAGTCTTTCTATAGGTAAAACTCAAATTTCTAACTTGTATCATAAAGTTACTTTTGTTTTAAATATTGTAGTCTTTTTTCCCGCTTGTGTATAACGTGCGCGCATATAGGCGAAGGAGCGTTGTTCACAACAGCTTGAACTAGGACGACTACAATTGCAAAGATAAGCAAAGGTTTGAACGAAACATACACCCACTCTTTTGCCTACACGATGTTGTATGCTGTGATTGCTATTTAATCATCGTTGACAGGGTTCCAAAAAAATTACTA
>JBAXYG010000151.1:0-4298 GCA_041670905.1 Bacteroidales bacterium | reverse complement strand
GTTTTACCTGCACCATTAGGTCCTAGAAGACCAAATATCTTTCCTTTAGGCACATCTATAGATACGTTATCCAATGCCTTGAAATCTCCAAAATTCTTAGTAATTGAATTACACTGAAGTATACTCATATTTTTCCTGTTTAAATTGACAAAAGTATTAAAAAAAAATCTTTCAACCTATTTTTGATATATTTTAAGTTTTTCTCCATTTTCTTGTGAAATAATATTGTTTTTAATAAGACTATCCACACTCCATTGTAAAGAATCAAACACACTTTTATAGCGTATTATCCCCTTTGAGGAAAAAGAGCCGATATAAGGATGTATTTTTAATGAATCATCAGACATTTCCCATATAGAAAATTTTCTTATTAACGATGAGTCTAACGAAATACACTCTTCCATTTCTAAAAATTTTTCCTCATTAATTCCTTCTATCTCAAGAAGTTGTTCTTTAAAAGCAAAACTCCCAAGTTTCTTTCTGTAAGCAATAATTTTTTGGGCATAATATGGTCCAATTCCTGGAAGTTCAACCAACGCGGTGCTGTCAGCAGTATTAAGATCCGTTTTTGGAATTGAAATATAATTTTCCAATCTGTTAAAAACAGAATCAGTAACTACATACATTTTTTTAAAATCACTTTTTCTACGAAATCTGCCCCCTTTACTACGGTAATTGAGTATTACATCAGATTGCTTTTCTGAAAAACCAAGACGAACCAACTCATCGCCGGTAACAATATTTGGATTAAAAAAAAACAACTCAGGCTTATGTTTTTTAATAAGATTTGAAGACTTAAAATGTATCGTCTTATTACCGGTTTTATTTTCGGTAAAATATTTGTTTTTGCTGACAGATTTTTTTCTATTTGTACCCTCTCCATCCTCTAAAAAAGGTTTTTTTTCAAAAGAACTTTCTTCACTAATTTCTTCTTCAACTTCAACAGGCTTGTTGATGACCTTGGTTACAAATAATGCAGCCTGAAATCCCAAAATTAAAAAAATAAGGGCCACAATACCAGATGCGGCTGATTTTGATAATTTTTCCTTTCCCTTCATATCTACCTCCTCTTAAAATTTTAAAAATATTATTCTTCCTTATCTTCTTGCTGAGATACCAAAGAAGATACGACAATTACTATCTCGCCTCTCGGCTCATGTTCAAGAAACCACGCATGCAAATCGGCTAATGTTCCTCTATGTGTTGTATCGTGTAATTTGGATATTTCCCGTGATACTGACGCCATTCTGTCTCCCCCAAAATACTCGACAAACTGACCGAGAGTCTTAACCAAACGATATGGAGATTCATAAAAAACCAATGTACGACTCTCATCTGCAAGTAATTTTAATTTGGTCTGTCTTCCTTTTTTGATAGGAAGAAAGCCTTCAAAACAAAAACGATCACACGGAAAACCTGAATTTACAAGTGCCGGGACAAAAGCAGTAGCACCAGGTAAAGTTTCTACTTCAATTCCAGCCTCTAAACATGTTCTAACAAGTAGAAATCCAGGGTCAGATATTCCCGGTGTTCCCGCATCACTTATTAATGCTACCGATAGACCGGACAAAATCTTATCACTGACAGAAAAAACAGCTTTATGCTCATTAAATTTGTGATGAGATTCCATATGCGTTCCTATATCATATTTTTTCAACAATACCGCACTCGTTCTAGTATCTTCAGCAAGAATCAAATCCACCTCTTTAAGGACACGAATAGCCCTCAAAGTAATATCTTCAAGGTTACCTATAGGAGTAGGAACTATATACAATTTAGACATTTTTATTATCTTTGTTTAAGGAATCTTACTTACAAAAATAGTTAAAATGTTTATAGAAAGTGCAAAAAATCCGGGCTGGATCGAAGTAATATGTGGCTCAATGTTCTCCGGAAAAACCGAAGAATTAATAAGAAGGATGAAAAGGGCAAAATTCGCAAATCAAAATGTAGAAATTTTTAAACCTAAAATAGATGTCAGATATTCTGATGTTGAAGTCGTATCTCACGATTCAAATGCCATATTGTCTACCCCAGTTGATTCTTCAAGCAGTATTCTACTTTTAAGTGGCAACGTTAATGTTGTAGGTATAGATGAAGCACAGTTTTTTGATCCCGGAATTGTCGATGTGGTCCAACAACTTGCATCAAACGGTATTAGAGTTATCATAGCCGGACTTGACACAGACTATCTAGGAAAACCTTTTGGCCCCATGCCGGCACTTATGGCTGTTGCCGAATATGTTACAAAAGTTCACGCCATATGCGTGAGATGTGGAGACCTTGCCAATCACTCACATCGTCTCTCAGATAGCAACAAATTGGTAGAATTAGGAGAAAAAGACATATATGAACCAATATGCCGTCACTGTTTTGACAAATTGAAAGAAGAGAATAAAATATAAGGAAATAAATGAAACACTGTCACTACTCATATAATACTGTAATAGGTATGCTTTGTATAGAATCCGACGATAATTTTGTAACCAGAATTTCGTTTAACAATGAAGCTAATACAGATTCAATTGAATATGAGAGTGATATTATAAAAAAAACACATACCCAACTTGAAGAGTATTTTTGTGGAAAAAGAAAAATATTTGATGTGCCTTTAGTTCTCCACGGGACAACATTCCAAAAAAAAGTATGGAATGAATTGAACGAGATACCTTATGGAGAAACGTGCAGCTATAAAACAATTGCTATAAAAATTGGCAGTCCTAAAGCATGCAGAGCGGTTGGAATGGCTAATAACAAAAATCCGATACCGATAATAATCCCCTGTCATAGGATCATAGGGATAAACGGGAAACTGGTAGGATATGCCGGTGGAGTTGAACTGAAAAAGAAATTACTTAAGATAGAAAATACTTATTTATTCAATTCATAAAGTTTTACTGAATTATATATTGTTTTTTCCTTCGCCTCATTTCCATATTTTTCAACATCAAATTCGTTCTTCGGACTGTGAGATATACATAGAGATCCGTTCACACACCCGCCTTCACAAGCCATTCCCTCAAAGAAATTTTCTTTTGCTCTTCCTATCTTAAGTCTGGTAAGGGCCATCTTACACTCATCAATTCCATTCATTGCAATAGGATTAATTCCGTCAATACCCATAGAAACGGCAACATCTCCAACTCCTTTTGTTATTCCTCCCGATTTGGCAAAAATTCTACCATAATAAGAAGCATTATCAAGATATGTATCTTCCATAGTTGTTATATCAATCCCTTTAGCATCAACAAACGCCTGAAGCTCTTCAAACGACATGACAGAATCAATTGCACCTTGAGTTTTCTTAAGTTTATACTCAATTTTTTTTGAACTGCACGGGCCAATAAAAATTACTTTTGCCATAGGATCAGAATGCTTTATCATCATTGCCGTCTCAATCATAGGAGATGGTGAACCGGAAATATATTTTATCAGTTCTGGAAAATTTTTCTCAATATACATTACAAAGGAGGGACAGCAAGAGGTAGTCATTACTCCCCTCTCCTTCCACTCTTTTACCTCATGATATAAAGTAATATCGGCGCCTAATGCAGCCTCAACAACTTGATGAAATCCCAATTTCTTTATTGCTGTAACAACTTGGGTTATACGTCCATATTGGCACTGACTAACAATAGCCGGAGCAATAACCGCGTAAACTTTATAATTTTTGTTATTATTAGAATTTTTAAGAATTGATACAATATCCAAAATATATGATTTATCCTGAATTGCACCGAACGGGCATTTATACACACATGCTCCACAAGATATACATTTTTCATTGTCAATTACAGCCTTTTTCTCATCATTTACAGAAATGGCTTTCACTTTACAACTTTGTACACACGGGCGATGTTGTGGAATAATCGCACTGTATGGGCAAGCTTGAGTACACTTACCACATTCAATACATTTTTCTTTATCAATTACGGCTTTCTTGTTTACTATGGTAATAGCATCTCTGGGACAAACTTCTTTACAATTATGAATTATACAACCGCGACAGGCAGGAGTCACATACATCCCGTCAATCGGACATTCATCACAGGCAATATCAATTACCTCAACAACATTCGGGTTGTTTCTGTCTCCTCCCATAGCCATTCTAATTCGCTCCTGAACCACGGCTCTCTCTTTGTAAACGCAGCAACGTAATTCTGATTTCGGACCGGGGCTTATTATTTTAGGTATTTCCGTATACGAATCTTCCAGACCTCCATCATAAGCTCTCCGTATAATCTCTTTTAATACTTTATATTTTAATAATTGAATATTTGTGTCGAATATTCTCATTT
>JBAXYG010000150.1:0-4302 GCA_041670905.1 Bacteroidales bacterium | reverse complement strand
TAATCCAAATAAACGTGCCATAGGAAGTGTCATAGAATCTTCACTTGATAAAGGAAGAGGATACCTGGCTACTGTTCTTATCCAAGCAGGTACAATGAAAGCCGGAGATGTTATATTGTCAGGAAGCTATACCGGAAAAGTGAAAGCTATGTTTAATGAGCGTGGCCAAAAAATTGATATAGCCGGACCATCTACTCCGGTTTCAGTTCTAGGACTTAACGGGGCTCCTACCGCAGGGGATTCAATTAATGTTTTGGAGGACGAAAAAGAGGCTCGCGATATTGCTAACAAAAGAGAACAACTGATCCGCATACAAGGCATAAAAACTCAAAAACACATTACTCTTGAAGAATTAGGGCGTCGAATTGCCATTGGCAATTTCCAAGAACTAAATATTATTGTCAAAGCTGATGTTGATGGATCAATCGAAGCTTTGTCAGATTCCCTAATCAAATTGTCTACAGACGAAATTCATGTAAATGTTATACATAAAGCTGTTGGCGCTATATCTGAATCAGATGTACTGCTTGCCGTAGCTTCAAATGCAATCATTATAGGATTTCAGGTCAGACCTTCTGTAAATGCACGCAAGTTAGCCGAGAAAGAAGAAATTGACATGCGTTTGTATTCAGTAATATACGATGCTATAAACGAGGTAAGAAGTGGTATTGAAGGTATGCTTGCTCCTGAACAAAAAGAAGAGATAACAGCAACCGCTGAAGTACGTGAATCATTCAAGATATCAAAAGTAGGTACTATTGCCGGATGTATGGTAAAAGAGGGTAAACTTACACGTACCGCAAAAATACGCATAATTCGTGATGGTATAGTAATACATACAGGCTCACTTGGGTCTTTGAAACGTTTTAAAGATGATGTAAAAGAAGTTGCTACAGGATATGACTGTGGTCTTAACATTGATGGGTATAATGATATCAGAGTCGGGGATATTATTGAATCTTATACAATAGTAGAAATTAAGAGAAAACTATAATTATTTAATCAGAGCAAGCATATCATTCGCTTCATAAGTAGGATGGCCATTGCATTGCCTATTATAAAAATTGTAGTAAAACTGATCAATGCCATAGGTTTGTGCACCTTCAATATCGTTTATAAAGTCATCACCAACCATTAGAGTTTCTTTCTTATTACCACCTAAAGATTGCATTGCTATTTCAAATATTTTTGGATTTGGCTTATTTACTCCCACCTCATCCGAAATTATTATTGAGTTGAAATATTGTTCTACACTGGAAGATTTTAGCTTTCTATATTGTACTTCTTTAAAACCATTGGATACTATAGCCATTTTACATCTTCTTTCATACAAAAGTTGCAAAACATCTAAAACCCCGGGCATCAAAGTTTTTCCATAACCTATCTGATTTAAATAATCAGAACCGAATTGCTCTGAAAATCTTATATCATCTATTCCGTAATGAGTTTTAAATGTCTGATAAAAACGTTGTACACGAAGGGTCTCTTTTGTTATAATACCTTCTTCATATTGATGCCACAGTTGATTATTTATAACCTCATATTTTTTAAAAAAATCTTTTTTATCTTCTATCAGTAATTTATTTTTCCCCAATACTGAAGACATCGATGCCTCAGATATTTTATCAAAATCCCATACTGTACGGTCCAAATCAAAAAGAAAATATTTATAATTGTCAACTATCATCCCTATTTACAATAATAATCTATCATTCTATTTATCGCATCTACACACACAGGACAAAAACCTTCAGCAGTATTAGTTTTCATTCTACAATCTATAAAAGGTCTGTAAATCCCTTTACAGGAATACCCTCCACCTTCAAAAACTCCTATTAAACCTTTATATTTAATATCGTTAGGAGTAGGGACCGGAGTTAAATCAGAAACAAACTTTTTCCACTTTAGTTCAAATTGAACTAAAGTTGTAAGATTAGGTTCCCATGGCTCGGTCTTTAGGTTATACATGTCTTGATAAGCCACATCAGAATTATAGTATTCATCACCCAGCCCTGCAAAGCTGTGTCCAAATTCATGAACAAAAACCTCTGCGGCATATTTCCCTTCCGACATACTTAACCCATAGTAATTGTATATTCCACCACCCCCGTATTTATTTACATTTACTATAACATAAATAGCATCGCAAGGAGCATTTGTTACCAATTGTACTACTTTTTTATGATCGGGAGCAGTAAGATATCTATCCGTCTTAAATGTATAAAAATTTGAACCGGCAATGGTATTCTTCCAGATACCCTGTTGAGGATAGTCCGTACCGGAGTCAACAGAAATAGATTCCACAGCCCAAATGTTAAAATCACTCTTTCTTGATTTATATGGTTCTATTTCAAATAAATAACCAACAAACCTTGCTGCATCTGATCTAAATTTAGCCATTTCATCTCTTGTATATCCTTCTGCCACAAAAACAATATCAACTTTATTTTCAGATGCACCGTTATTCAAAATTGAAGTGACAGTAAAATCATTCTCAATGTCTCTTTTAATAGACTTGTCAACAGGATCAACATTAAAAGAAAAAATTTTTGCAAACTTTTCATCTTCAAAATTTCTTTCTGATATAACAACCTTAACTTTTTCTTTTGGAAAAGGTATCCAAAGAGAATTTGTAAATGCCATTTCCACTTCTTTTGATTCAGGAGTGTCACGCCACTCTTCAAAAAGGGAACAAAAACCTTTTGAGTATATAAGATTATTCCCTTCATAAGAATAGACCTCTATTAAATTCTCCCCATATCCAAAAGTATCGATTAGATTTTTTTTAGAACCAGCCCATTCTTTCTCAGCATGAAGTTCTTCCAAAAAAATTTTCTGGTATTCATTATTTCCTGCAAAAACAAGATCAATTCTTAACCTTTCAGGAGTAAAATAATCTTCAAATAATACTTGTGCATTACTATATTTTACAAATGAGAAAAGAAATAGTGATATGATGATAAGAGTACGTCTCATATTAAATTTATTTATTAAATGACTGAATTCTTTAAATTCCTGTATAAGTCTGAGGAGTAATGGCATGAAGTTCATCCTTTATATCTTTTGAGACATTAAGGGTATCAATGAATGCGAAAATAGATTCCTTTGTAACCATTTCATTCGTACGGGTAAGAGCCTTTAATGTTTCATAAGGATTAGGATAACCTTCTCTTCTTAATATAGTTTGTATCCCTTCAGAAACAACTGCCCAATTATTTTCAAGATCACTATTTATTTTCTTTTCATTCAATATCAGTTTTCCCAATCCCTTTTTAAGTGAATTCAAGGCCAGAAGAGAATGAGACAAAGGAACACCTATATTGCGAAGCACTGTTGAATCTGTCAAATCGCGTTGCATTCTTGAAACAGGTAATTTTGCTGAAAGATGCTCATATAATGCATTTGCAATCCCAATATTTCCTTCTGCATTTTCAAAATCTATCGGATTTACCTTATGCGGCATAGCAGAAGACCCTATTTCGCCTGCCTTAATTTTTTGTTTGAAATACTCCATCGAAATATATGTCCACATATCACGACATAAATCCAGCAATACAGTGTTAATCCTTTTAAGGTTATCAAATATTGCCGCGATATTGTCGTAATGTTCTATCTGTGTAGTAGGATATGACCTGCGCAATCCAAGTTTATCTTCTACAAAGTGACGAGCAAATTTATTCCAATCAATATCTGGATAAGCTACGTGATGAGCATTCATGTTTCCTGTAGCTCCACCGAATTTTGCAGGATAATGCGACATCACCAACTGCATTCTCTGTTCGAATAATCTGACAACAAAGACTGCGATTTCCTTTCCCAGGCGTGTTGGAGAAGCAGGTTGCCCATGTGTATGAGCAAGCATAGGAACGTTCATCCACTCTTTTGAAAAATCTTTAAGAATATCAATTATTTCGTCCAGTTTAGGTAAATAAACATCCCTTATACCCTCTAATAAAGACATTGGTATTGCCGTATTATTAATATCCTGTGATGTTAGACCAAAATGAATAAATTCATTGTATTTTTCAATTCCTAAAGACACAAAACGATTTTTAATAAAATATTCTACCGCTTTAACATCATGATTGGTGGTTTTTTCTATCTCTTTGACGGCAACCGCATCCTTAATTGAAAAATTCAAATAGACATTTCTAAGAGATGAAAAAAGTGAAGCGTCAAAATCATTTAGCTGTGGCAATGGTATTTCACACAATGCGATGAAATATTCAATTTCAACTTTTACTCTATATCTTATCAGAGCGTATTCTGAATAATAATACTTAAATTGCTCTACCTGAGCAT
>JBAXYG010000149.1:0-4327 GCA_041670905.1 Bacteroidales bacterium | reverse complement strand
CTTTTGTAATATTGTTCTTGCCGACCAATACATGTCTATTCTACTACCGGGAAAAATGTTTGCAGAAACATATAGAAAGAAAGGTTATGCTCCTGAACTATTGAGCAGAACACTTGAAGATGCTGGTACAGTCAGCTCAGTAATGGTACCGTGGAACACATGTGCAGTCGTTCAGGCTGGTGTTCTTGGTGTTGCAACAATGACATATTTTCCATATGCCATTTTCTGTTTCATTACTCCGATAATAGCAATAGTCATAGCGGCAATGGGATATAAAATTCACAGAATTCCAATAGTTCCGGAAGAAAAAGGCACAATATCTGCGGCAATAATAGAAAATTAATTATAACTAAATATTTCAATAATGACAATTAACGACAACAAAGTAGTATCTCTAATCTATAAATTAGAGACAGAAGGAATAGTAGCCGATCAAACAACAAAAGAAAATCCATTGGAATTTATTTTCGGCATGGGTTACCTTCTACCAAAATTCGAAGAAAATATTAAGGATAAAACGGTTGGCGATACATTCGACTTTCAGCTTTCAGCACAAGAAGGCTATGGTGAAAAAGATTCCCAAGCTATCGTAGATCTTCCAAAAAATATTTTTGAAATTGAAGGCAAGATTAAAGAAGATCTTTTAGTTGTAGGGAATGTAATTCCTATGATGAATCAAATGGGCGGTGTAATTCCAGGTAAAGTAGTATCAGTTGGTGATGAAATTGTCAAAATGGATTTCAATCACGAAATGGCCGGAAAGGATTTACACTTTACAGGAGAAATTATCGCGGTAAGAGAAGCAACAGAAGAAGAACTAACAAATGGCATACACGGAGAAAGAGCCGAGCACAACTGCAGTGAAGAAGGATGTTCAACCTGTGGCTGCAATTGCCATTAATAATCACGGGATATCATTTCGGCGCAATTGATTCCATCAATTGCGCTGGAAACTATTCCTCCTGAATAACCGGATCCCTCACCACATGGGTATAATCCAGTCAAAGTAATATGCTGCAGAGTATCAGGATCCCTGGGAATTCTAACAGGAGAAGAAGTACGTGATTCACAAGCAAGCAGCAATGCTTCATCTGTATAATAACCTTTCATCTTTCTATTAAATTGAGGAAAAGCAACTCTTAATCTGGAATATACAAATTCCGGCAAAATCTCATTAAGTGGAGCTGATACAGTACCCGGCATATATGAACTTTTAGGAAGATTCTGTGAAATATTGCGACGACAAAAATCTATCATCCGCTGCGCGGGAGCTCTAAGTGAAGAACTGTAATTAAAAATACTTTTTTCTAAAGCCTGCTGAAAATCTAACAAAGCAAGCACTCCAGATTTATCATATTCAGGGATATCTCCGGGTTCAACTGAGCATACTATTCCAGCATTTGCCCATTGTGAGTTTCTCATAGAATTAGACATCCCATTTAATACAACTTCCCCTTGTGAAGTTGAAGATGGAACAATAATTCCGCCGGGACACATACAAAAAGAAAATACGCCCCTTCCTTCCACTTGCTCGATAAGTGAATACTCAGCCGGAGGCATAAATGGTTGATATTTTCCACCATATTGTATTTTATTTATCAGAGATTGAGGATGCTCAACTCTTACACCCAAAGCGAAACCTTTAGCCTCTAACGCCCATCCTTTATTTGTAAACATTCTGTATATATCTCTTGCAGAGTGTCCGGTAGCAAGTATTACATTTTTGGAACAAAAACATTCTCCACCAGAACATACAACTTTCCATTCACGATTTTTACCACTTTCACTAAGTATCATATCAACTACTTGACTGTTAAAATGATATTCACCTCCATGTTCTATTATACAATTTCTAATATTTTCAACTATTCCAGGAAGAATATCACTCCCTATATGAGGATGTGCATCTAGTAAAATATTTTCAGGAGCACCAAAACTTATAAATTGATGAAGAACCTCCCGTATATCTCCCCTCTTATTTGAACGTGTAAATAATTTTCCATCAGAAAATGTTCCTGCACCACCTTCACCAAAACAATAATTTGAATTTTCATTAACAAATTGTTCCCGAGAAAGCAAAGCTATATCATATTTTCTGGCATGAATATCCTTACCTCTTTCTATTATTACAGGCTTCTTCCCTTCCATCAAAAGTCTAAGTGCAGCAAACATTCCTGCCGGCCCACAACCAATAATGATTACTGATTCAGCGTTTGTGACATTTTTGTATTCACTAAGTCTGTATGGTTGTATTTGGTCTTCGTTCGTAACCGTTGCAGCTATCCTGTATCTGTAAACTATATTATTTCGGGCATCAAAAGATCGTCTTAATACAACAACCTGACTGACAGAATTGGGAGTCACTCCCATAGCTCTAGCAGCGGCAGTCACCAACTCTTCATGTGAAGGTACATGATTAAGGTCATAAGTAATTTCAAATTCTTTCATAGAAATTATCTTTTATCACCATACTCTGCTGCTCGTGATATAGGAGCAATGTCCAACGGGGCAATAATACCTTTATTGAATTTATAGAATCCTGTTATTGCTATCATTGCAGCATTATCTGTAGTAAATCTAAATTCTGGAAGGTAAGTATTCCATCCTCTTTTCTTTCCCTCTTCCTCTATTCTGTTCCTTAATCCCGAATTCGCAGACACACCACCAGCAATAGCCACCTCTTTTATTCCAGTAATCTGACAGGCAATAAGAAGTTTTTTCATAAGAATATCTATCAAATCTTTTTGAAAAGAAGCACAAAGATCAGCTTTATTTTCCTCAATAAAATTCGGATTTTCTTTCAATCTATCCCTGAGAAAATAAAGTAAAGAAGTTTTTATTCCACTAAAGCTATAATTCAACCCTTCAATATTAGGTTTTGCAAATCTGAATTTATTTTCATCTCCCTCATTTGCAAGTTTATCCACAATTGGACCGCCAGGATAACCAAGTCCCATAAGTTTAGCACATTTATCAAAAGCCTCTCCTACTGCATCATCAATAGTATGTCCCAATATTTCAAAATTTAAATAATCATCCACCCTTACAATCTGTGTATGTCCTCCTGAAACCAAAAGAGTTATAAACGGGAATTGTGGTGATCTGTTCTCACGTCCTTCAATTTTTATAAAATGAGAGAGAATATGTCCTTGAAGGTGATTTACTTCAATAAGAGGCTTCCCAATAGCTAAAGATAATCCTTTTGCAAAAGATGTCCCCACTAATAATGATCCTAAAAGGCCTGGGCCACGAGTAAAAGCAATAGCATCAACTTCTTGCAATGATATGCCGGCTTGTTTAATAGCTTGAGAAACTACAGGAAGGATGTTTTGCTGATGAGCCCTGGATGCCAGTTCAGGTATGACTCCTCCATATTGTCTGTGCACTTCCTGTGACGCCATAACATTAGAAAGCATATAACCACCTCTGATTATCGCTGCTGAAGTATCATCAC
This sequence comes from Bacteroidales bacterium, assembly GCA_041670905.1. Taxonomy (GTDB): domain Bacteria; phylum Bacteroidota; class Bacteroidia; order Bacteroidales; family UBA932; genus JBAXYG01. The sequence goes on along the minus strand of JBAXYG010000149.1, from coordinate 873 downwards.
ATGAAGATTCTATTCCGAGTATTGTGTATTCCATATTGTGCACAAATTTAGTAGATTTTTCTTACTTTTGTTTGATATAAAAAAAATTAACTGCAAAGCCATTAAAACCTGGAAAAAAATAATATCGGCAATTGTGCTTGTAGCCGTAATTGTCCCGTTGACAGCATATATTGCATTACAGGTCCCTTCTTTCCAAACATATTTAGGAAAGAAGGTTGTTAATCATTTGTCGGAAAATATTAATGGGAACATATCAATAGATAAAATATATTTTGCCTTTTTTAACAAAATTATTCTGGATAATGTAAATATTACTGAAAAGACAGGTGACACTATCCTTAAAAGTAAAAAAATATCACTTTCATGGAAACCGGAATCTCTGCTTGGAAACCATATTAAAATTAAACGTATTGCGCTGGCCCAAGGATGCCTGAATTTAAGAGTACTTGAAAAAGGAGTAAGCAATATCTCCATTGCATTTACTAAACTAGACGGAACTGCTGATTCAACTTATAATTTTAATAAAAATTTTTACATTTCAATCGGCAGCCTCCTTTTTGAAGACTTCAACTTTAAAATGGAGAATAAATTATATCATGGAAAACTATTCCCCAAATCACCTAATGCAATAAAATGGTCAGATTTTTCAATTAAAAATATTGACATTGCAGCCTCAAACATCCTTTTTTCAAATGGAACATTGACCGCCAAAATCAAAAACTTATCATTCGAAGAAGAACGAGGATTTCAATTAAAAGCACTATCCGGGGATCTCCGGATAGGTAAAATTGAAACCGTAATAAATAATGAATCAATAATAAAAAATGAGGCAAGAATTGATAACCTTAAAATTATTGACAAATACTCCAATAT
>JBAXYG010000148.1:0-4346 GCA_041670905.1 Bacteroidales bacterium | reverse complement strand
CAGAATCACCCTTATTAACTTTTATACTTTGAACTGTTCCATCAATTGATGCTTCAATTGAATTTTCCATTTTCATTGCTTCAAGGACTAGTAAGCATTGACCCTTTTTGACAACATCACCCACACTTACTTTAAGTTCAAGAATTACTCCAGGAAGTGGCGATGAAACAGTTGCACTGCCGCTAGCAACAGGTTTTGATACTGATGCTGCAGTCTGTGAAGATACAGGAGCAGCAGTTACAGGTTTAACTACTTTTGCAATAGTAACAGGTTTTGAAATTGGTTTTTCGAATTCAACTGTAAAAGGAGTACCATTTACTTCTACACTTGCAGTTGCTTCATCTAGCTCATTGATAACTATATTGTAGTTATTGCCATTTATTTTTAATTTATATTCTTTCATTTTGTGTCAAATTATAATAATTATTTTTTAATTTGAGGAGTCTGGCGTAAAGAATAAATCTTTGAACTCCAAGGTGAGTATTTTCTGTCAGGATGCTCCATGGTAATTAAGAAACTTTCAGTATCGTGTGCTTCATTTTCAACATTATACAAGTGTAAAGCCATTGCTATTGCCGCATATGTCTCAGCAGGAATTTCTTCGAATTTTGTTTTAACTAGTTTAGTTGAATTAATATTTGAAGATTTTGTCTGACTTTTTCTAATTGAATATTTACCAATATTCTTAAATACTAGATAAAGAAGAATAAGTGCGATAAAAACCACAGTCATGGCAGTAAGTGCCATAATAATACCGTATGGGTCTGTTCTTGCCATTATGGAATTTTTAGATTCTGAATCAACTCCATAATTATTGGTGCTTGGAGAAGTGTTTTTCATTATTGCCCATCCTTCACCAGTGCCGTCTATTGATCCTTTTCCGTCAATCGTACGTCCATAAGAAACATTTGTATCAATTTGTGTTGGGATAGATATTCTGTCAATTATAGTACGACCGTCACTACTTGTTAGAATAATTTCTTTTGAATTTTTCAAGTCAAAGTTAATGTGAAATGTTCCTCTGAAAGGTTGATTGTCTGCCCAAAACAAAATGTGCTGGCGAGGCTTAATCTTTGTAAGAATATCAGCTTTTGGGATATGGTACATTTGGAGATTGTTTGGATCGTTTGAAATAAAACATCCACCTATGTTTACTGTGCCATAAGAAGTGTTAAAAAGTTCAAACCAGCTATTGTGTTGTCCGAAATCATCTTGAAAGTCAGAAACGTTGTATTTCAATACTTCATTCAGACGTATATCTGACATATTTTGAGCGCTTAGGTTTAGAACAAAGAATAAACCCATAAACACCAAAAATATTTTAATTTTATTCATTCCTTTATTTTATTGCTAATTAATACTATAATGGTAAGTTATCGTGTTTCTTGGCAGGATTTGTCAATTTCTTTGTTGATAGTTGTTCCAAAGCTCTGATAATACGGAAACGGGTATTTCTTGGTTCGATAACATCGTCAATATAACCATATTTGGCTGCATTATAAGGATTTGCAAATGTCTCCCTATATTCTTTTTCTTTTTCCGCAGCAAAAGCAACAGGATCTTCAGCTGAAGCCATTTCTTTTCCGTAAAGGATACCTATTGCTCCAGAAGGACCCATTACAGCAATCTCAGCTGATGGCCATGCATAATTGATATCTCCACGTAAGTGCTTGCTACTCATTACACAATATGCTCCACCATAAGATTTTCTCAATGTGACTGTAACTTTTGGTACGGTTGCTTCTCCATAAGCGTACATAAGTTTTGCTCCATGAAGTATAATTCCGCCATATTCTTGTTGCGTACCTGGAAGGAAGCCTGGAACATCTACTAATGTTACTAATGGAATATTGAAAGCGTCGCAGAATCTGATGAAACGTGCTGCTTTTCTTGAGGAGTTGCAGTCAAGTACTCCTGCCAAAACTTTTGGTTGATTAGCTATTATACCTACTGATGTCCCTCCGAAATGAGAAAATCCGACTATAATATTTCTTGCATAGTCTTTGTGTACTTCAAGAAATTTACTATCATCAACGATTGCTCCTATGACTTCATACATATCGTAAGGCTGATTTGGGCTGTCTGGAATAATCTCGTTAAGAGAGTCTTCTGAACGCATGATTGGGTCTTCAGTAGGCTCGTATGGAGGTTCTTCCAGATTGTTTTGAGGTATGAATTCTAGAAGTTGACGGATTATGCTGATTCCTTCTTCTTCAGTATCTACTGCAAAGTGAGCAACACCGCTTTTTGTTGCATGTACACTTGCCCCTCCGAGTTCTTCTTGAGTTACAACTTCACCTGTAACTGATTTTACCACTGCAGGTCCTGTCAGAAACATATAACTTGTTCCTTTTATCATTATATTGAAGTCGGTTAAAGCAGGAGAATATACTGCTCCACCGGCACAAGGTCCTACTATTGCTGAGATTTGTGGGATAACACCTGAAGCTAGAATGTTGCGTTGGAAAATTTCAGAATATCCGGCAAGAGCATTAATTCCCTCTTGAATACGTGCTCCACCTGAATCATTCAATCCAATAACCGGGGCACCAACTTTCATTGCTTGATCCATCACTTTACATATCTTAAGTGCAAGAGTTTCAGAAAGAGACCCACCGAAAACGGTAAAGTCTTGTGCGAAAACATATACAAGTCTTCCGCTGATTGTTCCATAACCTGTTACAACGCCATCACCTAGAAAAGTGCTCTTTTCCATGTCGAAGTTTGTGCAACGGTGTGTTACAAACATATCAAATTCCTCAAAACTGCCTTCGTCAAGAAGTATACTTATTCTTTCACGAGCCGTAAGTTTTCCTTTTCCGTGTTGTGCGTCAATTCTTTTTTGACCGCCACCTAAACGCGCTTTCTCTCTTAAATTGGTAAGCGCCTTTATCTGTTCGAGTTGTTGACTCATCCTATTTTTGTTTATTTATCAATTAATTAATTAATTTATTTATTCTCCTTTTCACATAGCTCAGTCAGGACACCCATTGTGGATTTAGGATGTAAAAAGGCAATTCTTAAACCTTCTGCCCCTTTTCTAGGTGTTTTATCTATCAGTCGGATACCTTTAGACTCGGCATCGTCTAGTGATTGTTGTACATTTGAAGTTGCAAAAGCAATATGATGAATTCCTTCACCTCTTTTTTCAATAAATTGGGCAATTGTTCCATCAGGTGATGTGCTTTCCAGCAATTCAATCTTTGTTTGTCCAATTTTGAAAAAGGCAGTTTTAACCTTTTGATCAGCAACTTCTTCAACTGCATAACATTTTAAACCTAATATTTCTTCATAGTATGGAATAGCTGCCTTCAACGACTTTACTGCTATTCCAAGGTGTTCTATATGAGTTAGTTCCATAATAAATTTGTATAGTTTTTATTTTAAATCGAAAACATTCGGCAAAATTAATAATTAATAAATTTATAAACTAAAAAAATACAGTTTAGTTGCCGTTATGATAACAGTACATTAATTGTTTATAAAAAAACGTTTCGGAATCAAGCATTATAACCACAAATAGTGGATTGCCATTCCGAAACGAAATGTTTTATGTGAGATTTATATTCGGTCCTATTCTTCATCATCAAGAGACATCGTATGATATACATTTTGTACATCATCGTCCTCTTCAAATCTGTCAATTAATTTATTCAAGTCCACTCTGTCTTCAGAAGCTATCTTTTTAAGTTCAACATTTGGAATACGTTCAAAACCACCAGATATCAATTGATAGCCGTTTTCTTCTATAAATTTTTGTATATTTCCAAATGCACTGTATTCCCCATATATAATAATGACGTCTTCTTCTTCATCTTTAAACACTTCATCAGCGCCAAAATCTATAAGTTCAAATTCTAATTCTTCCAAATCTAACGGTTTGTCACTTTTGATTTTGAACACACATTTGTGCTCAAACATAAATTCTACGCTCCCGGATGTGCCTAGAGAACCTCCAAATTTATTGAAATAACTTCTCACATTTGCTACAGTTCTTGTTGTATTGTCTGTGGCTGTTTCAATTAAAAAAGCAACTCCATGTGGCCCATAGCCTTCATATACTACTTCTTTATAATCATTTTGGTCTTTTTCAACAGCTTTTTTAATCGCTCTCTCAATATTCTCTTTAGGCATATTTTCAGACTTTGCAGACTGAATAAGTGTTCTTAGTCGAGGGTTCCCGGTAGGATCTATACCTCCTTGTTTTGCTGCTATAGTAATTTCTTTACCAATTCTGGTAAAAACGCGGGACATGTTTCCCCAACGTTTAAATTTTCTCTCTTTTCTAAATTCAAATGCTCTTCCCATAAAGAAAACTATTTAATTTTTAATCGAGAAATGTATTT
>JBAXYG010000147.1:0-4415 GCA_041670905.1 Bacteroidales bacterium | reverse complement strand
TTGCTCCCTTTCAAATTCTGTTTCACAAGATGATGTTAAAAAAAGCATTTCAGAAACTTTCCGGGCAATAGATAACTCTCTGTCAGGATACAACAAAGGGTCACTTCTTTCAAAAGTAAATAGAGGGATTGACGTAAGACTGGACTCTATTTTTGTAGATGCATATACTCTTTCATATAAGTATTGGCAAGAGAGTTCTGGCTCTTTCGACCCTTCGGCTTCACCATTTTTTGATTTGTGGGGATTTGGATTCAAGAATAAAGAGAACGTAACCCGGGAAAAAATTGACAGTATATTTCAATATGTAGGAATGGACAAAACGGCATTAGAAGAGAGAGAAGACTCAGATGGTGTATCATATCATCTTATAAGGAATAGTCCCCACATCTCTCTAAATTTTAATGCTATGGCACAAGGATTCACCTGTGATATGATTTCGAGAGTACTTGACAATTACGGTTCTTTAAATTATATTATAGAAATAGGAGGCGGAGAGATAAAATGTAAAGGCAAAAGTCCTCGTGGAGGAGATTGGAGAATTGGAATAGATAAACCTACTGATGGAAATATGGAACGAGGTAAAACTCTTCAGGAAATTATTAATATAACTGATAAAGGAGTTGTAACTTCAGGTAATTACCGTAAATACTATATCGAAAATGGGAAGAAATATTCACATACTATAGATCCTAAAACAGGATACCCCGTAAAACACAACCTTCTATCTGCCACAGTTATTGCAGATAACGCTACAACTGCCGATGCTTATGCTACCTGGTTTATGGTAATCGGTTTGGAAAAGACAAAAGCGGTACTTGCTTCACATCAGGAACTGGGAGTTTATCTGGTTTATGGAGAACAGGACAGCATGTGCGTATGGCATACTCCGGGACTAAAATTACAAAACGAAAAATAATAATAACAAAAAATGAAAAGAAGAGACTTTATTAAAACCACAGCCATTGCCGGAGCTGCACTTGGAATGGGATTTTATGGTGGTCGAAAAATTGGTGTAAAACAACCTTTTGAAACTATTATCAAAAACGGCGTAATTTATACCGGAGACGGTAAAAAGCCTATAAAAGGAGATATCGGTATCAAAGAAGGTCGTATTGCAGCAATAGGCTCTCTCGGTGAATCCGCCGATACTATTTTAGATGCTAAAGGGTTATCTGTCTCTCCAGGATTTATTGATATTCACTCTCATACAGATACAAATCTGTTTGACTCTCCACGTGGAGACAGCCGTATATACCAGGGAATAACCACCGAAATAGGAGGTAATTGTGGAGACTCCCCTTTTCCATATTCTGATGAATACTTTAATTCAAAAAAAGACACGCTGCGTCACGGATATCCTTTTTGGCAAAATATTGACGGGTTTTATGATGCACTGAAAAAAAATGGAATCGGCATAAACTATGGAAGTTACGTTGGACAAGGACAATTGCGTTCAGCTGTCGTCGGAGAAAATAATGTTGTAGCAACAGCCGCCCAAATGGACAAAATGAAAGGAATTATAGCCGAGTCAATGCAGGCAGGAGCAGCAGGAATGAGTTGCGGACTCGAATATACACCTGGATCTTATGCAAGCGATGATGAAATATCTGAAATACTAAAAGTGGTTGCCAAATATAACGGTCTGTTTGCCATACACATGCGCAATGAAGACGACAGAGTGGAAGAATCTGTTGTAGAAGCAATATCCATTGCAAGAAAAGCAGGCGTACGATTACAAATATCACACCTCAAGGCACAAAATGCAAATAACTGGCATAAGGGCCCTAATTTGCTTCATATCATTGAACAGGCACACAATGAAGGTTTTGATATTGCATTCGACCGCTATCCGTATATAGCATTTTCAACCGGTCTTTCAACATTCATACCTATGAACGAAAGGCAAGGATCAGATAATGAAGTTATTGCCAGATTGAAAGATGAAGCTCAAGCAAAGAAAATAGGAGAATATGCTATTTCAAGAATTAAAAGGTTAGGTGGTCCTCAAAATGTAGTTATTACATCAGGAGATCTTCCTGAAAATAAACAATATATTGGAAAAGGGATTGATGAGTGCAGTAAACTTGCAAACCTTGACATTTGGCCTTTTATCAGAAAAATGCTAATTGATGAAAAAATGTCAACCCAAATTATCGGCTTTGCAATGACAGAAGATAATGTAAAAATGTTTCTTGCTCACCCTCTTGGAATGCCGGCTTCTGACGGAAGTGTTTATTCACCTGTCGGTCCTCTTGGTAAAACCATGCCTCATCCTCGTTCATATGGGACATTCCCCCGTTTCTTCGGAAAATATGTACGCCAGGAAAATATTTGCGACCTTAGTACTGCCATCTATAAATGTACCGCATTGCCAGCTTCAAGATTAGCATTAAAAGAAAGAGGGTCTCTTATTCCTTCTTATCATGCTGACATAGTCGTATTTAATCCTGAAACCATTATAGATACAGCTACATTTCCTGAACCTCACCAATTCCCAAAAGGTATCGAACATGTTTTTGTTAATGGAATATGGACAATAAAACACGGCGAACACACAGGCAAACTGGGAGGTTCAATCTTATTCTAAAAACTATTTATGTCAACAAAACACTAAAGTTGCTTGAAAAAGTCATTCCCTTTATCATCAACAAGTATGAAAGCAGGAAAATCTACAACTTCAATTTTCCATATTGCCTCCATACCTAATTCCGGATATTCTAGACATTCTACACTTTTTATATTATTTTGAGCAAGGATAGCAGCAGGGCCACCAATTGACCCCAAATAGAAACCGCCATGCTTTTTGCAAGCATCTGTTACCTGTTGGCTGCGATTACCTTTGGCAATCATAATCATGCTACCACCATTCTCCTGAAACAAATCAACATAGCTGTCCATACGGCCTGCTGTTGTAGGGCCGAAAGAACCTGAAGGCATTCCTACAGGTGTTTTTGCAGGACCGGCATAATATATAGGATGCTCCTTCATATATTGAGGAAGACCTTCACCTCTATCTATTCTCTCTTTTAATTTTGAATGTGCTATATCTCTGCCAACAATGATAGTACCATTCAACAACAAAAATGTAGAAACAGGGTATTTACTCAAATCGACAAGAACCTCTTTAATAGGACGATTTAAATTAATGTGTACACCACTTGAGTGAGCACCGATATTGAGATATTTTTCAGGAACGAGACGAATAGGATTATCATCCAATGTTTCAAGCCATATACCTTCTTTGTTGATTTTAGCTTTAATGTTGCGGTCTGCACTGCAAGAAACGCCCATACCTACAGGACAGGATGCTCCATGACGGGGAAGACGAATAACACGAATATCATGAGCAAAATATTTTCCTCCAAACTGAGCTCCTACACCGGATTTTTGTGCTGCAATAAGGAGCTTTTTTTCCAACTCTATATCACGGAAAGCACGCCCTAGTTCATTTCCTTCAGTAGGAAGTTCATCGTAATATTTTGCAGATGCTAATTTTACTGTCTTCAAATTCATTTCTGCAGAAGTACCTCCAATCACAAAAGCAATATGATATGGAGGACATGCAGCTGTTCCCAAAGTTTTCATTTTTTCAATAAGAAAAGCCTCAAGTTTTTCAGGTGTCAGCAGAGCCTTTGTTTCCTGAAATAGATATGTCTTGTTTGCTGAACCGCCTCCCTTTGCAATAAATAAAAATTTATATTCGTCACCATTCACCGAGTAGATGTCAACCTGTGCAGGAAGATTATTCCCAGTATTCTTCTCGGTATACATGTCAAGGGCTGCAGTTTGAGAATAACGAAGATTATCTGTAGTATAGGTATCATAGACACCATGATAGAGAGCCTCTTCATCACCACCTCCTGTCCATACTTTCTGTCCTTTCTTAGCTACAATTATTGCTGTTCCCGTATCCTGACAAAAAGGAAGTTTTCCTTTCGATGAGACATCTGCATTAAGAAGCATCGTAAGAGCTACCGCCTTATCATTCACACTTGCCTGTGAATCATCCAATATTTTAGCCACCATTTCATTATGTGCAGGACGAAGCATAAATGAAACATCATGCATAGCCTGTTTAGCTAAAAAACGCAACCCTTCGGGATCCACCTTTAATATCTGCTCTCCTTCAAACTCAATTGTTGAAACATAATTTTTAGTGAGAAAATGATACTCTGTCTTATCCTTTCCCAATGGAAACATTTCCTGATACTTAAATTCCATAATCTAATATTATTAAAAACTATTTTTTACTTCCGTTTTCCATTAAATAAATCTTCATAAACTCATTTAAATCCCCATCCAATACACCCTGTGTGTCGGATGTTTCATAATTAGTACGCAAATCCTTAACCATCTTATAAGGGTGAAGCACATAACTTCTGATTTGCGAACCCCACTCTATTTTTTTCTTCTGC
>JBAXYG010000146.1:0-4417 GCA_041670905.1 Bacteroidales bacterium | reverse complement strand
TTATGGTCCTGAATCAAGCGGTAAAACAACATTGGCCATCCATGCTATTGCTGAAGCGCAGAAAGCAGGAGGAATTGCCGCTATTATAGATGCTGAGCATGCTTTTGACAGGACATACGCAAAGAATCTGGGTGTCAATATTGACACTTTACTTATATCACAGCCTGACAATGGAGAACAAGCTTTGGAAATTACAGATAACCTAATCCGCTCAGGAGCAATTGACATTATAGTAATAGACTCTGTTGCAGCACTTACACCAAAGGCAGAAATTGAAGGGGAAATGGGAGACTCTAAAATGGGACTTCAAGCACGTCTTATGAGCCAGGCTCTCCGTAAATTGACAGCAAACATATCAAAAACAAACACTTGCTGTATATTTATAAATCAATTGCGTGAAAAAATAGGCATCATGTTCGGAAATCCTGAAACAACTACCGGGGGCAATGCTTTGAAATTTTATGCTTCTGTACGAGTAGATGTCCGTCGTATTACACAATTAAAAGATGGTGAAGAAGCTACAGGAAATAGAACACGTGTAAAGATTGTAAAAAATAAAATGGCACCTCCTTTCCGTAAGGCGGAGTTTGACATTATGTTCGGTGAAGGCATTTCAAAAACAGGAGAAATTGTTGACTTGGGAGTCGAATATAATATAATCAAAAAAAGCGGTTCATGGTATAGTTATGGTGACACTAAGATAGGACAAGGACGCGACGCCGTACTGATGATGTTAAAAGACAATCCTCAACTTTCAGAAGAAATTGAAGCAAAGATCAGATTAGCTCTTCAAAATGTAAAAGATTAAATTTTTATTATGGATATAGTTCTTAGTGGAATACGTTCAACCGGACATCTGCATTTGGGAAATTATTTTGGCGCCCTCCGCAATTTTGTAAAAATACAGGATACATATAAATGTTTCTTTTTCATAGCTGACTTACATTCTCTTACAACTCATCCTCATCCGGATGATTTTCACGCAAGTGTACGCACTATTCTGACAGAATATCTGGCATCGGACTTGACCCGGAAAAATCTGCCCTTTATATTCAAAGTGACGTTCCTGAAATATCAGAGTTGTATGTGCTACTAAATATGCTTGCATACAAGGGAGAATTGGAAAGAACAGCATCCTTTAAAGATAAAGTCCGTTTAAATCCTGAAAATGTCAATGCCGGCCTTTTAACATACCCCGTTCTGATGGCATCAGACATTTTGATTCACAGAGCGAACTGGGTTCCTGTAGGAAAAGATCAAGAACAACATCTTGAAATTGCACGTGTTTTGGCACGCAGATTTAATAACCTGTATAATTGTGAAGTATTTCCTGAACCCCAAGCATTTAATTTTGGAGCCGATCTAATAAAAGTACCAGGGCTTGACGGAAGCGGGAAAATGGGAAAAAGTGAAGGCAACGGTATCTTTCTTTATGATGACGAAAAAAGCATTACAAAAAAAGTTATGCGTGCAACGACCGATTCAGGTCCTACTGTGCCTAACTCAACTATGAGTGAACCTATTGCAAATATCTTTACCCTGTTGAAACTAGTTTCCGAACCTGAAACAGTGAAATATTTTGAAGATCAATATGCAAACTGCTCAATCCGTTATGGTGATTTGAAGAAGCAACTTGCATCTGATATATGCAAATATACTCTCCCTATCCGCGAACGTATCGATGCCATCTACAACAACGAAGCGTACCTCTCAAAAGTTGCGAAAATGGGGTGTGAACGTGCACGCGAATCTGCATCAAAGACTTTAACTATTGCTAGAAAAGCTGTAGGATTTAAGGCTTTTTAGTGCCGTATTTGAGTGACAAATTTATCAGGACAAGACAGCTCCGTTTTGTAATCTTCCATCCGGAGAAACAATCCGCATTTTGCCATCTTCTTCTTTCGCCATCAAAATCATTCCTTTAGATTCGATACCTTTGATTTTACGTGGTTGAAGGTTTGCTAAAACACATATCTGTTTTCCTATCAACTCTTTTGGAGTATAGTATTCTGCAATGCCTGAAACAATAACTCTAATATCAAGACCTGTATCAATTGTAAGTTTTAAAAGCTTATCTGTTTTTGGTATTTTTTCGGCTTCAATAACAGTTGCCGTCCTGATATCCATTTTTATGAATTCATCGTAAGTACATTCTTCCTTAGCTACAGCAATTTTAAGTAATTCAGCTCCGTTTGATTGTTCATCCGAAACAGATATATCCGCAGCTTCTTCACCAACCTCAGTAGCTTCATTTGCAGCTTTAGTTTCATTCAACTTTGCTATTTGAGAATCAATAGCATCATCTTCAACTTTGCTAAAAAGCAACTCCGCTTGATTTAACTTATGACCTGCAGAAAGAATAGAATCTGATCCCAACTGTTCCCATGTCAATTTTCCATCATTCAGTTTGCTGGTTTTTACATTGTTTTCACTCTTAAGAACCTCAACATTTAAGATATGGTTTAATTTTTTTGCTGAGAATGGAAGGAACGGAGCAAATGCAATTGCAAGGTTAGCACATATTTGAAGTGAAACGTTTAGAATTGAGGCAACTCTATCCATATCTTCTTTTGCAACCTTCCACGGTTCAGTATCAGTAAGATATTTATTTCCGAGACGTGCAAGATTCATAGCCTCCTTCAACGCTTCACGGAATTTGTAATGTTCTATATTATCTTCTATCGCCTTCTTTATCAAAACAATTTGAACAATAGTCTCCTTGTCAATAGCTTCCGGTTTTTTATTCTGAGGAACAACTCCCTCAAAATATTTATGAGTTAATACTACTGCCCTGTTTACAAAATTGCCAAAAATTGCCACCAATTCACTATTATTACGAGTCTGAAAGTCTTTCCATGTAAAGTCATTATCTTTTGTTTCAGGCGCGTTTGCACATAAAACATAACGAAGAACATCTTGTTGCCCCGGAAAATCAATCAGATATTCGTGCAACCATACTGCCCAGTTTCGTGATGTGGAAATCTTATTTCCTTCAAGATTCAAAAACTCATTTGCAGGAACATTATCAGGAAGAATATATCCATCTCCGTAAGCCTTTAGCATTGAAGGAAATACTATACAATGAAATACAATGTTGTCTTTACCTATGAAATGAACCATCTTGGTATCTTCACTCTTCCACCATTTTTCCCATTCATTCGGAAGAAGTTCTATAGTATTTGATATATATCCTATAGGGGCATCAAACCAAACATAAAGAACCTTTCCTGCTGCTCCTTCAATCGGAACGGGAACACCCCAATCAAGATCTCTACTTACAGCACGTGGTTGAAGACCTCCGTCAAGCCATGATTTGCATTGTCCGTAAACGTTTGATTTCCATTCCTTATGCTCTTCAAGAATCCATTCTTTTAGCCATGGCTCATACTGATCCAAAGGAAGATACCAATGAGCTGTCTTACGTTTAACAGGTAATGATCCACTTATGGCTGAATGAGGATTAATAAGCTCATCCGGGCTTAATGTACTTCCGCATTTTTCGCATTGATCACCATAGGCCCCCTCAGCGCCACATTTTGGGCAGGTACCTACAATATATCTGTCTGCCAAAAAGGTCTTTGCCTCTTCGTCATAATATTGTTCACTCTCTTTTTCAATAAATTTGCCTTCATCATAAAGTTTACGGAAAAATTCTGCGGCTGTTTTATGATGAGTAGCCGAACTTGTCCTTGAATAAATATCAAATTCTATCCCAAAATCGGCAAAAGCATTTTTAATGATATTATGATATTTATCAACCACATCCTGTGGCGTACAGCCAAGTTGGCGAGCCTTAATGGTAATAGGAACTCCATGTTCATCAGAACCACAAATAAAAAGAGTCTCCCTCCCACGCATTCGCAAATACCTCACATAAATGTCAGCGGGAACATAAACACCAGCCAGGTGACCGATATGAACAGGTCCATTTGCATAAGGCAAAGCGCAGGTAACAAGATTTCTTTTGTAATTGTTGTTCATTGTTATATGATTTTACAGATATGAAGTACAAAGGTATAAAAAATTAGAAACGATTAAGCTCCTTTGCAAAACCGTTTTTAACTTGAGCCAATAGTTGAAGTTGGCGCCTTATTCCTTTTTGAATTTCGTAATCTTCTTCTTTTTGTGCTTTTACAAGTAACTCTTCACAAGCACGTTCTGTAATTCTGAATTTATATAAAAGCAACGATTTTGGAACAGTTATACCTAAAATATGTTGCTCAGGAACAATAGCTTTTTTATATTCTTTTATTGTAATTGAGTGACTCTCACATATTATATTTAGTGCCTCACTGGAAATTGAAGGATTTTCATGTGTAGTAAAATGACGTATAACTTTTTTTTGCGCCTCTTCCTCTTCCATCCCTTTCAGATCAAGAGTGAAATATTCATCAAAAATCGCTTTAAATACTGGATT
>JBAXYG010000145.1:0-4431 GCA_041670905.1 Bacteroidales bacterium | reverse complement strand
GTCTCTTTTACAAAGGCATCCAATATCATATACCATACAGAAATATCCAATAAAGCAAGACCTACAACTGTAAGACCCATCACGGCACCTGAACGAAAAGCAATTTTTAGACCTGAATTTAAAGAAGTCCTAGCCGCATTAGCAGTACGCGAAGAGGCACTCGTTGCTGTTTTCATTCCGATATAACCTGCCAGTCCGGAGAAAAAACCACCTGTTAAAAATGCAAAAGGGACCCACGTGTTTTGTACCCCGAAGCCATAAGCTAAAACTGCGAAGAAAATAGCAAGAATGATAAAGACAATCAAAACAACCTTGTACTGTTGTTTAATATAAGCCATTGCTCCTTTCTTTACATGAGCGGCTATTTCTTTCATAGTAGGAGTACCTTCATCTTTCTTTTTCATCTGCCTGTAGAAAACTAAGGCAAATATCAATGCCACAATTGCGGCAGTTGGGACTAAATAAAAGAGTGTTGTCATAGATAGTAAATAGTTTGTTTAAATAATTATAGTATTAAAATTATCTTTAGGTATGCCGGGGTCTATTTCATGCGCCAATCTCATCAGAATCTTAATATCACCGGTAGAATAGAACAATGTTTCTCCATAATTCTCAGTACTTATATAAGGTATGATTTTTTGGGTCTGTTTGGCAACAGCTGGAGCAGGATTTATTATTTCTGCTCTTTCCCCCACTATTTTTTTAATTGTATCATATAAAAAAGGATAATGCGTACATCCAAGAACAATATGGTCAGCACCCTGTTCTATCATTGGATCTATATATTTATGTAAAAGGGCCTCAACATGGAGACCCCTTAATTTTCCTTCTTCTACTAATTCTACCAATCCTTCCCCTACTTGTTCTATTACTTTTACATCAGTCGCAAATCGCGCTAATGTATCAAGATAAAGTTTGCCTTTAAAAGTTCCGGCAGTGGCCAAAACGCCAACCACACCAGTCTCAGAATGTAAAGCAGCTGGCTTTATTGCCGGTTCCATACCAACAAACGGAACTGAAAAGTGTTCTCTCAGATAAGAAATGGCCGCAGCAGTTGCTGTATTGCAAGCAACTACAATAATATCCACCTTTTTTTCCAATAAAAACATGGTTATTGCAGTTGCTCTCTCTATAATAAAATCCGAAGATTTGTGGCCATAAGGACAATATTCTCCATCAGAAACATATATATATTTTCCTTTTGGCATTAACAATACAAGTTCACGCCACACCGATAATCCACCAACACCTGAATCAAATACTCCAATCATATTCTCATGTTCTATAAACTATCAAAATTATAAAATAAAATTTTTAATTCCTACTACATCAAAAAAAAAAAATAATCTAGAAATATTCCAAAATATACAGAACTAAGGTTACAATTTGTAAGCAAAATAGTAAAAAACTCCAAAAATAAGGTTTAAGATTACACTTTTAATAAATATGTCAAGAATGCAAAAAAAGGCAATCTTATTTATAACTGTTAGTAATTTCAACAAGAAAGATGTTTTTTGCAATAAAATTTTATGTTTTTGTAAATAATTGACAAGAGTATCCATACTAGTGTGAAAACTGATTATTTCAACCATGATTTCAAAAAGTAATCAGTGTCAGAATGCTTCAAAAGGGTGATTTATTAACTCATAAACAAATATAAACAATATCTTAAATCATTTTTAAGGTATCATTTTGTTATTTTTAATAAAAAATTCTGATAAAATATTATTAAAATTTATTTACATTTTAATTAAAAATAGAAAAACTTTTGTAAATTTGACACTCAAGCCTCTAAAAACAGAGTTCTTTTTCAAAAGTTTTTTAAAAAAAACACATAAAAAGTGTAAGTATTTATTTATTACTAACTATAAAAAAACTAATTATTAACTTAAAAACCTATCAGATGAAAAAATTCAGACTATTTATGACAGGTCTTTTATTTGTATTAACAGCTGGAGTTATTTCAGCTCAGAGCATACAAATAAGAGGTACTGTTACTGATGCTGGCACTGGTGAACCTATTCCATTTGCTTCAATTCAGTTAAAGGGTACTACTACTATTGGTACTTCTACTGATGCAATTGGTAATTATACACTTAGTGCCCCTTCAAATGGAACATTGATTTTCAGTTTTGTTGGCTATATAACTTCAGAAATGCCTATAAACGGTCGCTCTGTTCTTAATGTAGCTCTTTCTGAAGACACTGAAATGCTGGAAGACGTTATCGTTATAGCCTACGGTACAGCTAAAAAGGAATCTTTTACTGGTTCCGCTTCCGTACTAAGCAGCAAAGAGTTGAAGAAACGCCAAGTTTCCAATGTTACAAATGCTCTTGCTGGTGCAGTATCAGGTGTTCAGGCTATCAGCTCTACCGGTCAACCGGGATCATCAGCAACAATCCGTATCCGTGGATTTGGTTCAATGAGTGCAAGTAACTCTCCATTGTATGTTGTTGACGGTGTTCCTTATGATGGTTCAATCAATTCCATTAATCCTAATGATATTGAAACAATGACCGTTTTGAAGGATGCTGCTGCAACTGCTATTTACGGACACCGTGCCGCTAATGGCGTTGTAATTATAACCACTAAAAAAGGTACAACTAAAGATGCAGTTGTTACATTCGAAGGAAGATGGGGTAACAATACCCGAGCCGTTCCTAACTACAATGTTATGACTGATCCTGACATGTACTATGAAACATTGTATAAAGCATTGTATAATAGTAGATATCAAGCAGGTAATTCTGCTGCTGTTTCTCACAAATATGCAAACAATACATTGTATAGCAGAACCGGTTATCAAATATACACCCTTCCAGAAAATGAATACCTTATCGGTACAAATGGCAAGATTAATCCTAATGCTAGTTTAGGCTGGAGTGATGGTGAATATTATTACACTCCTGATAATTGGTATGAAGAATTATTTAATAAAGGAAATCTTCGTCAGGAATACAACGTTACCGCATCAGGAAAATCAGAAAAAATCAGCTACTATATGTCAGCAGGTTATTTGGATGATTCAGGTATCGTTGCAGGTTCATCATTTACCCGTTATTCTACTCGTATGAAAGCAGACTATCAAGCCAAAAAATGGCTTAAGGTAGGTGGTAACATGGCATACACAAACTCAAACAACAAAGCTCCAGGGGGACAAACCTCATGGGGATCTTCAGGTAACTTGTTCTACGCATCAAGCATTATTGCTCCTATTTATCCTATGTATGTAAGAAATGCAGATGGCAGTATAAAAGTTGATGCTAATGGTTATACGGTGTATGATTATGGTACACTTGACAGCAGTAACCAAATTAGAACTTTCTTGTCTATGTCCAATCCTGCTATCGAAATGATATTGGATAATTATACTTCTTACACCGATAATCTGGATGGTAAATGGTATGCTACTCTTGAACCGATGAAAGGCTTAACTATTACTGCCAACGTTGGTATAACTGCAAGAAACATTAGGTCAAATAATTTGTATAACCCATTTTATGGATCATCTGCTTCTTCAGGTGGACAGGTAACTGTTTCACACTCAAGAACACTATCTGTAAACCAACAATATCTTGCAACTTATAAAAACACTTTTGACGAACACAATATAGATTTTTTACTTGGTTATGAATCTTATGACTATAAATATCAATATCTGTATGGTTGGAACAAAAAAATGTACAATCCAACTGTAGGTGAGTTGGATAACTGTATTTATGGTTCAAATCCATCTCCTGTTGCTTCTTCATATACTAATTATTATGCTCTGCAAGGTATTCTTGCTCGTGTACAATATGACTATGATGGAAAATATTTTATATCTGGTTCTTATCGTCGTGATGCTTCTTCACGCTTTGCTCCCGAAAACCGCTGGGGTAATTTTGGTAGTGTTGGTGGAGCATGGCTAATCAGCAATGAAGACTTTATGCAGGATGTTAGTTGGATTAATTCATTAAAATTTAAAGCCAGCTATGGTGTTACAGGTAATGATAATTTAGGTAACTACTATCCATACCTAGACCAGTATTCAGTTGAAAACAATAATGGTGAATTCTCAGTTTCAATGTCATATAAAGGCAACTACGATATTACATGGGAGAAAAACAAGAGTTTAAACATCGGAGTTGAATTTGGTTTGTTTGGTGACAAAATAAGTGGTGGCGTTGAATTCTTTGACCGTGTATCTTCTGACTTGTTATACAATCAGCCTGTGGCACCTTCAAATGGTTATACAACATTTCCTATGAATGTAGGATCCATACGCAACCGTGGTGTAGAATTGGATTTGAATTTTGTATTAGTAAGTACCAAAAATGTGGATTGGAGGGTTAACCTTAATGCCACTTCTTATAAGAATACAATCCTTGACCTAGCGGAATCTGTAAGAGAAACCGGTATTAAAGGTTCAAGATTTATCTATGAAGTGGG
>JBAXYG010000144.1:0-4445 GCA_041670905.1 Bacteroidales bacterium | reverse complement strand
ATAGGAGCACCATCTTCGGAAGAAGTTACCTTACCGGTAACCCTTGTCTGCGCAAATGCGACATTGCATACCAATGCCATAAGCGCAATTAGGATCAATTTCTTCATAAATAGTTTTTTGTTAGATAAATAAGTAAATAGTCGTTTTTTGTTAGTTTTTAAAACGTATTTGACAAATTTATTAAATCTTTATTTTAAATACAACTGTTATACTAAAAAAAACAAAGGCACTCTTAAAAAAAAGTGCCTTTGAAATATATATAAACCTAAAATTAATACCTGACTGCACTTATAGCATTTAGGTACTAATATTCAGAATTTTGCAATATCTAAATATTAAAATTTATTTCTTTTTATCCATATCATTGGACTTCATTTTCTTTTCAATCTTTTTTTTTGCCCTTTTTGCTTTTCTGATAGCACGCTTTTCCCTGCATGTGAGTTTTTTATTGTGAATAACACTCTGCACAGTGTTTTTTTCAATATCATCTCTTTCAGGAGTTATTAAAAAAATTTTGTGTTCCAAAGAATCTAATTGTGGACGTTTTTCATCAATAATATTAAGCTCCACTACACTATCATCAGACTTAATAATAGTAGTATCGATATCTTTATTTTGTGCTAAAGTGTCGATTGCAGCTTCTATCAAAACAACATCTTTTTTTTCTCTAATTCTTCCATACACCTCATTCATATAGCCTTCAAAATACGTATTTGTGATTGGGAAATTAGGTTTTCTTGTAGAACTAAATACATTTCTACATGATTGGTATATACTTCTAGATGTCACACTGTCCCTATTTGCAGGCCTTTCAGAACCCCTCCATTTAAACCCTTTCAGTCTCTGCTTTTCTATATCAAGTTTAAAAACAGGATATGCATCACTCTTTACCTCTTCCAAATAAATCATTTTTTCTGCTGTACCATCTTTTATAAAGGAAGTTAAAGTCTTTGCTTCCTTCATATTAACCGTAGTTATATTATTATCTTCCAACAAATAGAATATTGCATTTACACCACCTAAGGCATCATATCTGTAAAGTTGATTATTTCTAAAAAACCCAACCATTTCAGTACTTTTGATCTGATTGAAATGTTCCTCATCCTCTTTCGTCAAAATCATTGCATTATTAATAAGATTTCCTCTTGAGAAAGCACCATTTTGCATCAAAAGTTGCATAACGTCGGATGAAAGTTGATTTTTAATATTATTCCACAAAACAGGTCTTTCAAAAAGTCTGGCTATTGAATCCAATTCAGTAAAAATCATCGAATCACAAATTGCCTGCAAATCAGAGCGGTATAATTTTACATTGTGATATGCCTGTATATATCTTATTTTTGTTGTATCAGGTAAATTTATAATTACCGAGTCTTTAATTAAAATTGTATCAACTAAAGTAGTATCAATTATAGATACTTTGGAAGAATCGGCATAAGCGGCCGTAGTATCAACAGGCACTACAAAAACAGAATCAGGCATAGGATTTACTGGCGAAGAAGATTTTTCTCCTTGAGGGCCTTGTTTTCTCTGCATTGCATGGTTATCACGAACTTGCTCTTCCTTTTTTTCGTTCTCTCTTTTTCTTCTACCTTCTTCAATAGCATCAAAAAGGGCATCCGATTTCCTTTTCTTGGCCTCAACTATTTCAGATGCAGGAATATCGCACTTTCTTTTTGTGTAACAACTGAGTGTATCAGCGGAAACAAAAAGAGAATCAGGTTTATCATTTTCATTTTGACCATAATATATTATTGAAGGGTTATCTGTAAGGGAAGCATAACTTGAATCCCTATCATATTCAGCTTTATCAGCAAAAAAAATGACCTTATGATTGGTATCTAATATCTGAACATTTTTATACATCTCAACCTTAGAAACAGACCTATAATAGTATACCTCATTTGCCCATATTTCATAATCCGGACTATTAATGTAAACGTTATCAGAATAATTGACAATATCATGGGATCTGTCATACCAACCTGCATTTGCATACATAAAACCGTCATCGCGCCACATAAATGTTTTCTTTCCAAACCATGCTTTTTGAAGGTCGGTTATATATTTAAGTGTAGTCGTTTTAATAAAAATAGAATCGGTATACATATTGACATTTTCCTCAAAAATAAAAGTATTTATTTTTGAATCATATGTACCACGTTCACTTTCAATCACATTTCCATCCTTATCTTTCATTGACGCACCTGCCACAAAAGTTGCTACGCTATCTTTTGTATTATAATCTAGAAATTTGGTTCTAAGAATATTTTGCTCTTTATCTATAAGTTCCACAATAGAGCCTCTGAATCTGGCAACATTCTGATTGATAAGATATATAAGTTTATCGCTTTTAATCATCGTACCTTCCTGAATAATTTTAACACTACCGAAAGCTTCGATGTACTCCATATTGACATTCCAATATGCACTATCGCATATAAGGTATGTATCATTGTGGAGAAATTTAACATCCCCGTTTACCTTTCTTACATTTGTTCCGTCAATTTCAACCTGTTGAACAGAATTTGCAGCTAAAAGACGCACTAAACTATCTCTATCATTCCTTTTTTGAGCATTAAGGAACGGACAGCTTATCAATATAAGTATAATATATAGTAATGCCTTCCTGAGAGTCATAAAAACTATTTAATCCACCCCTTCTTACTAAAGTTGCACCCTTGGAAAAGTGAATCTATAACAATATACGTCGTTTTTTGTTTTTCTGTTATGAATTTATCAATTGCGGCCATTGCGTTACGGTTATTTGCTTCATTAAGAAGAGTATTATAATCATCATTATAGTTAGCAACATGAGAAGGAATTATTTTATCTAACATGATAATCTTATATACAACATTCCCGTTTCTTCCTTCATTGTCGGTAGATTCAAAAGGATCAGAAATATCTCCTTCCTTCATATTCTTTAATACATTATAATCAGCAGGCTTAAGTTGATCCTTTTCAAAATACGATGAACCTGAAGTTTCTTCTGCAAGTAAACCACCATTTGTCCTTGATTTTACATCTTGAGAATAATATCTTGCCGCATTGAAGAAAGTGATGCTGTCTGATAATATTTTAGTTTTAATACTATCCAATTTCCCAAATGCTTTCATCTTATTTTCACTTGTATATTCAGGCTTGATTAAAATATGGCGGGCATTGAACATATCCCCGTCTCTGTCAATAAGCTGAATAATATGAAATCCATCTGGAGTCTCAATAATCTGAGAAACCTGCCCTATTTTCAAAGACATTGCTGCATCAGCAAAAGCAGGCCAGAAAATTGATTTTGAATACATGCCTAATTCTCCACCTTTCATTGCACTACCTGGATCTTGTGAATATAAACGTGCTAATGTAGAGAATTTAGTACCATTAATAACTCTTTCTCTTATATTCAGTAATTTCTCTTTAACAGCCATTACCGCTTCATCTTTTGTTGGATATAATACTATTTGTTTAATTCTGTATTGTGTAGACACTATTGGTAAATCTTCTTCCTGTGAATCTTTATAATACTTCTCAACATCAGAAGGAGTAAGACTTGGTATCGATTTAGCAACGTTCTTCTGCATTTCCTGAGTAAGGGACTGTTCTTCCAGCAATTCTCTCCACTCTTGTTTCAATTTATATATAGGTTTCTTGAAATACTCCTCAGTAGCCTTTTCTCCACCTAAAGAAGAATATACATTATCCATCCTGGATGATAACTCTGCATCAACATTAGCATTATTAACTACAATAGAGTCCAATCTGGCCTGAGTGAGAAATAATTTTGAAATAAGCATATTTTCTAGTATTTCACACCGAACATTTTTATCTGCCATCTTCCCCTGAGCGCCCATCATCTGTACTTCTGACTCAAGTTGTGAAAGCATTACCATATCATTACCAATAAGTGCAACCGTTTTGTCAATCAAACCGTTTTGGTATTTTTGAGCATTTGCACATGTACAAAAAACAGATAGAATAACGGAAAGAGAGATAGTTATAATTGACCTAATCATTTTTTTTGAATATTTTTAATTTATTGTTGTTTATAGCATCATTAAGCAAGTCTCGTTCCAATTGCGACAAAATATCTTGTTTTCTTTTACTAATTATAGCATTTTTTATTCTTTCACGATTGTATTCATAAGGTGAAATATCATGTGGGGCAATCTTATCCACTATGAATATCAAGTATTTATACCCATTAGATTCTCTTTCTAATGATGATTTATCAGAGAAATATTTTTCACAAGTTTCTACATCAATATCTATTTCTTTAGCTAAATCAATAATACTTACCCATTTTTTATTGAAATCGATATATTTATCAGCAGAAGAATAGCATAAATCTTCCATCTCCTGAATATCATCAATATTTGTAGTAGTATATACGGATTTAATCATCTCATAATAAGGAGAAGTTGCATTTATTTTAATAACCCTTACTT
>JBAXYG010000143.1:0-4472 GCA_041670905.1 Bacteroidales bacterium | reverse complement strand
AGACTCCGAAACCGGTATAATACCTGAACCGGCAACTTCACCGGTTTGAGAACTCGTGTGAGCAGGACCTAAATCAAGAATAAAACTATTCTCGGAAGCAATTGATGAAATGTTTGATGATATAGCTAATAACGATGTGTGTCTTTTTGTATTAACAGAAACCGATTCCTCCCAATCAGATAATGAACTGTATTTATCAAGTTCCTTCTTTCCATCTTTCTGAACCTCTTTTTTAACTTCGACTTTTACTTCAGACTCTTTGACTACTTTTTCTTCTGTCTCTTGTTCTGTCTCTTTTTTTGTCTCTTTCTGAACAGCAATTACCGGAATGCCTCCCTCTTCTTCACTTTCTTTAGAAATTTGAACAGGAGAAACCAAGTCAGCCGTCTTACTTTCAATCTCCCTTATCTGCTCAGCCATTGGCTTTATTTCATTTACTGAAGTCTCTTGTGAAACTTGTGCGATCTTTGTTAAATTTAGATCCACTGTTTCTTCTCCTCCTCTGAATACAAATATTCCAACAAGTAAACAGGCCGCAGCAGCTACAGTATAGAAAGAGACCCTTCGCATTACTTTCATTCGTTTTATCCTATTCAGACGGCCTTCTATACCTTCCCAAACATAGGAATCCACTTGTTCAGTATGCGATTCTAGCTTACTCCTCAATTTCCTGTCAAAATCTGAATCTATCATTATTCTCTACTTTTTATCTTATCACGGAGCCAAACTCTACTCCTGCTTAACTGAGACCTTGAAGAACCTTCACTTATATTAAGTGCTTTCGCAATCTCCTGATGGGAATAACCCTCAAAAATATAAAGGTTAAAAACAGTTCTAAAACCGTATGGCATTTCGGATATCAATTTCATAATATCTTTTGATTCAAGTTTTTCTAAAATATTTGAATCAACCAAATCATTTCCGTTTACGGCCTCTATCTCCTCAGAAAATTTCAACACGTCATTTTTTCTTATATGCATAAGTGCCGTATTGACAAAAATCTTCCTGACCCAACCTTCAAAAGAACCATCTCCTTTATATGTACCTATTTTGTTAAACAGGGTAATAAACGCATCTTGTAAAACATCCTTGGCCGTCTCTCTATCTCCAACATATCTGATACAAACAGCTAACATTCGAGGTGAGAACTTCTCATATAAACGTCTCTGCGCATTTCTTTCTCCATTCACGCATCCGTCAATCAATTCTCTTTCCTCTATATTTCCAAAACTGTTTATCATTGACAATGCTATTAATAGATGCAAAAATAGTATAAAATGTTGCACAGAAAGAATAAAAAATTTCGGAGTGATTTTTGCTTAATATTTATCACTATTTTTGCAATTATATAGATGCAATTAAACTTATGAATGTTAAAAAGATTTTTACAGGAACTATTCTTTTCTTAATGATTTTCCTTTCTAATTCAACTTTATGTTCCGGACAATCAAAGGAATATTTTGACGCAATTAAATATTACCATGCAAACGACACGACAGAAGCCAGAAACTTGTTTCTTGTCGAAGTCACAAATAACCCTGACAACGATGCTGCTTATTTTTATCTTGCATTAATTTCTTCCAGAGATAAAAAAAACAATGAAGAAACTGAAAAGTATTTCAAAAAAGCATTGGAGAAAGATCCTAAAAATTTTTGGTATAAATACTATATGGCTCTTTATTATGCAGATACCGACAGACTTGAGCTAACTACAGTTATGTTGGAAGAACTTATGACTGATTTTCCTAAAAAAAGCGACCTCTATTTTGATGCTATTAATGCTTATTTAAGTCAGAACGATATTTTAAAAGCCCTTAATACTTTAGAAAAAATTGAGACTATAACAGGAAAAACCGAAATCATAGCTCTCACAAAAATGGACCTTCTTTTTAAACAAAATAAAGAGAATGATGCCTATGCATTTCTTGAAGAATATTATAAAGGTTGCAAAACGCCAAAGATTGCTACCATGTTAGGAGATTATTATGCTAAACTGTTTAATGATACAACCTCATTGAAATATTATGATGAAGCTATTGAAATGAGTCCGGGATACACCCCTGCATATTATGGCAAAGCTCATATTCATAGAGCATTACGGCAATACGATAAATATTTTATAAATATACGACCTTTTATCAAAGACATTAAAGTTGATCCTAAAATGAAAGGCGAATACCTTCAGGAACTCTTATCTTCACAACAATTTGTAACAGCATTTATTCCACAAATTGACTCTTTAGTGCTGGATGCCCATAATGCTCACCCTACCGATAGCACAATAAACTCAATACTTGGAGTTTATTACTATCAGACCGAACGTGGCACATTGGCTTTAAACATCCTAAAGAAAAACATGGAAATTTATCCTGACAGTTACAACGCTGGATTCCAATACCTTCTATTTCTCTATTATAGTCAGTTATGGAAAGAAATAATACCCGTAGCGGATACAATATTGAACAGATTTCCGGAAAACTTGGATGTTATCCAACTTAAAGCTATTTCTCAATGGCAAAATCAGGATATACAAGGATCCATATACAGTTATAAGCAATTGACAACAATAGCGCCCAAAGATAGTGCAATATGTGTGTTTGCTAATTCTGCCCTTGGCGACCTATATTATCAGCAAGGAATGGGTAAAAAGGCTTATAATTATTATAAAAAGGCTCTTAAAGCAAATCCTAATTATGCGCCTGTACTTAACAATTATGCCTACTATCTTAGTACGGAAGGGAAAAGCCTAAAAAAAGCCTTGGCTATGAGCAAAAAAACAGTTGAACAAGAACCTGACAATCCGACATATCTTGACACATATGCATGGATTCTTCATCTGACAGGGCACTCTCTTGAAGCAAAGGCATTCTTCAAGCACGCAATGATATATGGAGGCAAAAAAAGTGCGGTTATTATAGACCATTACGCTGATGTTCTCTATACACTTAAAGAATATGATTTAGCATTTATTTATTGGGATCAAGCGAAAGCTCTTGATAATTCATTAGGCATTGAAGAAAAAATTAAGCTAAAAAAGAATTTATTGCAGAAATAAATATGAAGAAAGTTGTAATTCTCCTCATATTATTATCAATTCATTTTTCTATTTTTGGACAGGACGTATCCAAGCAAACTGAGCAAAGAAGGAAAATTGAAGAGGAGATTGCATTCATAGATAATCAACTCAAAAACACGATTTCAAAACAAAAGGTCAGCATACAACAACTTACCCTTGTCCAAAAAAAAGTCACCAACAGAAAGATGATCTTACAAGAAATTGATGGCAGGATAAAAGAAATAAATACTAAGATTGCTAACAAGAACAGAGAGATTTCAAAGCTCAAAAATGAACTTGACACACTTCATGTCTACTACGACCGTATTGTTTACAGTTCATACAAGAACAGAGATACCAAAATATGGTTTATGTACATAATGGGGAGTGAAACTATTGGACAAGGTTACCGCCGTTTCAGTTACCTTAAAAACCTTTCCGGTATGGTTTCACAACAAGCTGAAAAAATCAGAACAAAAGAAGAACAACTACGACAGGAAAAAAAAGAACTTGTCATATTGGGTGAAAACGCAAAAAAAATCAGAGGACAAAGGGAAAAAGAGTACAAAACACTCCTTAACGAAGAAACGCAATCCAAAAACATAGTAAATACACTATCAAAAAATAAAGTACAGTATAAAAAAGAACTGGCCAAGAAAAAGAAAGAGGTTGAAAAACTCAATAAAGAAATTGAGCGTATTCTGAAAAAGACTGTCCTCACTCAGAATAAGGCTTCAATTGATTATTCTCTTGCCGGGAAATTTGAACAAAATAAAGGAAACCTGCCATGGCCTGTAAAGGAAGGTATTATTACAGAAAAATTTGGAACACATTTCCACCCAATCTATAAAAACATCAAACTTCCTCAAAACAACGGAATAAGCATATCTACAACAAAAAACGCCTCTGTTTTCTCCGTTTTTGATGGAGTTGTTAAACAGATACTGGTTATGCCGGGATATAATCAATGCGTACTAATACAACATGGGATTTATTTCACTTTTTACTGTAAACTTCAAAAAGTAAAAGTAAAAAGCGGACAGAAAGTAAGTACCGGAGAGGTGATAGGAACTCTTGATGAATCTGATGGTACATCCACTCTACATTTCCAAATATGGAAAGGAACAGAAAAACAAAATCCCGAGAGTTGGCTAAAATAATTCTTAGTAAGTCAAGCTTGATCCCCCAATGAATTCCCTCAATACTGAAGTTGGAGGTATTACTGACACCTCAGCAGGAGTCAATGCTGTAATATAACCTAAGAAGTGCAATAACCTTGCAGCCTCAGGATATGCCGGAGAAAATGGATCAACTCCTCTGAGTAATTGCTCTGCATAACACTTCAACATTGGCAATTCATAAATAAGAGCAGAATTGAACATTATATCGGCATTCTCCTGGTAAGGAAATATATTCT
>JBAXYG010000142.1:0-4583 GCA_041670905.1 Bacteroidales bacterium | reverse complement strand
TTCCATTTTTCTTCAAGATTACCAAGACTTTGTACTTGCTCGGTAGTCCCGTCAATTTGTTGATTATTCCAGTCTGTCATAGCAATCAGATTATCAACTTTATGATGTACAGCAGATGCAGCTGCTTCCCATATTTGACCTTCTTCGCTTTCGCCATCTCCTATCAGGGCATAAACAGTATTTGGATCTTTTTTTAATTTTTTTGCCAAAGCTGCTCCGATTGCAACAGAAAGGCCTTGTCCTAAAGAACCTGATGATTGATGAATGCCGGGAAGGCCTTTTTCTATGGAAGGGTGTCCCTGTAAGCGGGAACCAAATAGACGGAAAGTTGAAAGTTCCGAAACGGGAAAAAATCCCTTGTGAGCTAAAATGCTATAAAAAGCAGGAGAAAGATGACCGGCAGAAAGAAAAAACATATCGCTGTTTTCTCCATTGCGTTTCCATTTTTCCGGATCAACATTAATCTCTTTAAAATAAAGTGCTGTAAGAAAATCAGTACTACTCAAAGAACCACCCGGATGTCCTGATTTCGCATTTGTTACCATGCGTATGATGTCTCTTCTAACTTGAGAAGAAATTTGTTCAAGAATATTATTTTTAGACATAATAGATGTTTTTAAGATATATTTTACAAAGATATAGTACCCACGTATATTTTCCTACCAATAAAGTCTCAATTTATAAATACATAATTGTCAAACAATTTGAAAAACCAGAGGCTTGCACTATCTTTGCTCGGGGAAAACATTGAGTATAATCATATGGAAAAAATAAGGAACTTTTGTATAATAGCACATATTGACCATGGGAAAAGCACTTTGGCAGATAGGCTACTTGAAAACACAAATACTCTGGGACAGAGGGAAATGGAAAATCAAGTGCTTGATTCTATGGATCTGGAGAAAGAGAAAGGGATAACTATTAAGAGTCATGCAATACAGATGGAGTATATATACAAAGGTGAAAAATATATTCTTAATCTTATTGATACTCCGGGACATGTAGATTTTTCGTATGAAGTATCACGTGCTATTGCTTCATGCGAGGGGGCCTTGTTGGTTGTGGATGCCACACAGGGAATACAGGCGCAAACGATTTCTAATCTTTATTTAGCGATTGAGCATAATCTTGAGATAATACCGGTTTTAAATAAAATCGATATGGCTTCTGCAATGGTTGATGTGGTTAAGGACCAGATAATAGAGTTGATAGGATGTTCTGAGGAGGATATTCTTCTAGCAAGCGCAAAAACCGGTGAAGGAATTCCGGCTATTCTTGAAAAAATAGTAGAAAAAATTCCTGCCCCGAAAGGAGATCCTGCCGCTCCGTTGCAAGCTCTTATATTTGATTCGGTATTTAATCCTTTTAGAGGAATAATTGCATACTTTAAAGTTGCAAACGGCTCTATACACAAAGGAGATAAGGTTAAATTTTTCAATACAGGGCAAGAATATGAAGCTGATGAGGTTGGAGTTCTTAAAATGAAATTGTATCCCCGTGATGAGATTGAAACAGGAAGTGTAGGATATATTATTTCAGGGATAAAAACGGCATCAGAAGTTAAGGTTGGAGATACAATAACACATGTTGAAAATCCATGTTTAACTCATATTTCAGGATTTGAAGAGGTAAAACCCATGCTTTTTGCCGGAGTTTATCCTGTTGAAACAGACGAATATGAGGACCTGAGGTCTTCGATAGAAAAACTACAGTTAAATGATGCTTCATTAGTATTCGAACCTGAGGCATCCCTTGCTTTAGGTTTTGGATTTCGTTGTGGTTTTTTGGGATTATTACATTTGGAAATTATGCAGGAACGTTTGTATCGTGAATTCGATATGGATGTAATTACCACAGTACCGAATGTTTCATATAAAGTATATACAACACAACATGAGGTGATGGATGTTCATAATCCTTCCGGTTTACCGGCTCCTACATTGATTGACTATATTGAAGAACCATATATTAAAGCTCAGATTATTTCTAAAAGTGAATATTTTGGAGTGATTATGAAACTTTGTCTTGATAAAAGAGGAGTTTTGATAAGTCAGCATTTTTTAACATCCGAAAGAGTTGAGCTTACTTATGATATGCCATTAGCTGAGATAGTATTTGATTTTTACGATAAGCTTAAATCTATATCAAGAGGTTATGCATCTTTTGATTACCATGTAATAGGATATAAAAGAGCCGACCTGGTTAAACTTGATATTCTTCTTAACGGAGAGCAAGTTGATGCCTTATCAAGTTTGATATACAGGGGACATTCCTATGATTTCGGTCGACGCATGTGTGAAAAGCTCAAAGAACTTATACCGCGCCAACAATTTGATATAGCAATACAGGCCGCTATAGGAGCAAAAATCATCGCCCGTGAAACAGTAAAAGCTGTTCGTAAAGATGTTACTGCAAAGTGTTATGGTGGTGATATAACCAGAAAACGCAAACTTCTTGAAAAACAAAAGAAAGGTAAAAAAAGAATGCGCCAGATAGGTAACGTTGAGGTACCTCAAAGTGCATTTATGGCGGTGTTGAAATTGGATTAATTGGTATTTGCAGAAAATGATTATAAAAAAACTCCCGTGATTTTCACGGGAGTTTTTCATAATATCAATAGCCAGATTATTTAATTTTTGCAAATTCAATATCAGTTAAGATTCTCTTTTCATAATCTGCTCTCTTGGCAGCTGTTTGTAATTCTTTGTTAGCAGTAGCAGCGTCGCCTTTACGTGCAGCAATGATAGCTTTTTGGTATGCAGCATGTGGGCATTTACATTTAATAGCTGCAGAAGCTTTGTCCAGTTGGCCGGTCAGAATGAAAGCAAGACCTTCATTTTCGTCACCTGTACCTGCTAATTTAGAAACAGCATCAGCATATTTGCCGTTTAGGATATCAAGGACAGCAGAGTTAGCTTTTGCTTCTTTTGCTTTTGATTCAGCAAACCATTTAGCAGCTTCTTCATTTTTACCATTACGCATAGCGATAACACCCATTGCATTCTTATAACAACAGCAATCCTTGTTTTCTATTTTTGCCAAATATGATTTAGCATCAGCGTTTTCTCCTTTATTCAAAGAAACAATAGCCGCATTATATTTACCACGTTCGCTGTTATATTTATTAATGGCTTTATTGTAGATGTTTAATTTAATGTCGTTATCTTTTATAAGAGAAGCAGTACGAAGCAATGCTTCTTCGTCAAGAACATCAATATTACTTTCAACAAGGGTCTTTAGTTCTTCTGCTGAATAGTTTTTATATTCAATATTTGCAATAAATCTTGCACGACGAAGTTCAGGAAGAATAGTTTTAGCAAGAGATTGATAAACTTTTGACATGTTTCTAATCTCTCTTTCACGTACATTAGGATCGCTGTACATTGAAAGAACACGTATGATAAGATCTTTATCTTGAATAGTAGAATTATCAACTAATGATTTGAAGCCATCCCAATCTTCACCGATGCTCTTGGTATTAACATCACCGATTTCAATTTTTTTGGTTATTTTTTCAAATGCTTTGGTAGCTGTAGCTTCACGTTTGCCTGATAGATTGTTATTAAAATCAATAGCTCCTTCAGGTGATGCATATGCAATGATATCTGTACTTTTGACTGCTCTGCGCTCATCATTCATAAGATTTTTCAAAGTTTGTTCAAAATCCTTGATGTCATTAGATTTGATTTGAGAAGGACGTACTGTTGAACTGTTAACAAGATATAATATTTGTGCTTCGGCAGTTTCAGGGATAACTTCCTGATATTTATCTTCCTTAAAACTGTATGCACCACTTTTTTCAACCAACATGTAAGTAGTGTTTGCTCCGTCAGCAATCTTGATGTCTTCAGGGAAAGAATATTCCTTACCCTTGTAAACAACTTTTGCGCGAGCTACGAGTTGTGATTTTTCCATTCCCGGAACATAGTCAAAATGTATTTTTTCTTGAATAGTTGCACCTTCTTTTGTGACTGTCTTATAGTTATCAATAACTTTTTCTCCTTGATATACAAAAGGTTTACCTGCAATTTCACCGCCTTGATAAATAAGAACGGGAATTACCTCTAAAACAGCTTTAGGGTGGAAGTATTCAGCAGGAAAAGATACAGCGACATTTGCGTTTATTTCACCGGCAACTACTTCAAGAACTTCAGGGGTGCAAGATATTTTAACCTGATCTGCATACTCTGCCATCTTTGAAGGATTGTTGCAGGATACCATAGCAAAGGATGTGATTGCTATGAACAATACTTTAGTAAGATTTTTTTTCATCATGATGTTATTTAATTATTTTTAATACTATTCTATAGTACATAATAATTACAAATATAACACTTATTCTTTAATAGATAAAAATTTATAACTTTGCATTATATGGATTTAATACAAATTAAACAACGATTTGATATTATCGGAGATAATTCAGAGTTGAATACGGCTATTGAAATCGCAAGACAAGTAGCTGGTACTGACCTTTCTGTGCTTATTACGGGCGAAAGTGGTGTAGGGAAGGAAGTGATACCTCAAATTATACATCAAAACAGTCCCCGAAAACATAATATTTATATTGCTGTAAACTGTGG
>JBAXYG010000141.1:0-4585 GCA_041670905.1 Bacteroidales bacterium | reverse complement strand
CTCAAGAATAGCCATGGCTACTGCGCAGCCTAAGCCATCATCAGCACCTAATGTTGTACCGGTGGCATAAACCCAATCTTCACCGTTGACTTTTACGATACGAGGTTCAATAGGATCTTTTTCCCAATTATGAACTTTATCGTTGTTCTTTTGTGGAACCATGTCTACATGGGCCTGAAGGATAATACCTTTTCTATTTTCCATCCCTTTTGTAGCTGGTTTACGAATGATAATATTTCCAAGTTCATCTTTAATTGTTTCAAGACCGAGGTTTTTACCAAATTTTTCAAGAAAAAGTACAGCTTTACCCTCTTTTTTTGAAGGTCTTGGGATTTGTGTCAAAGAGTAAAAATTTTTCCATACTCTTTGAGGATTTAATTTTGAAAGTGTCATTAAAATATTGTTTTTATAAATTGTTTAATGTGAAATTCATTTATTTACTGGCAGAAATAAGTGCATCAAGAGGAAATGAAAGAGTCCTACCAAGTTGATAAACAGGGATTCTTGTCTGAAGTAATATTGTTTGACCATCCATTATTTTTGTTGTTGCAATAGCAGGGACTCTGTAATATACCAATTGAGGATCTTTAACATCTCTTTTTTTCTTTCCATCACTGTTTTGTGTGATAGTAGTACTGCTGGAGATAGATTCGTCATCAATTGTAAGTTCCAAAACAATAGGCCTTCCTGACATATTATTTGCCGGTAGAAGTCCTTGTGTATCAGAAATTCTGAAAGCGACATACATTTGTTTGGGGTTGCCGGCTACGGGGACAACGTCAAAATTCATTTTTTGTGTTGAGGTTTCAGTAATGCCGAAAAATAGACTTAGATATTCCTCTTCAAGACGATTTATTTCATTAATGGCAGATCCTAGTGCTTCTCCGCTAAATGTAGCATCAGTGTCTCCGGTGATGATTTCAACCCTTTTAGTACGAAGTGCGAAAATGCTTCTTGCAATCTCCTCAGCTTTCTTGTCAAGGGATTTCTCTATTACTTGATTTTGTTGAACGGCAACTCTCTGGAATTCAGCATTTGTTCTTACTGTTTTATATAATGTTGAGGTGGTACTCGTTAGATTACCTCCAACTCCTTTCCCTGCAAATTGGTCATTTGCGGCAATTGACGGAAACCTCCATGATTCAGGTTTTCCCGTATAGCTGTCAGATGTTACAATAAGACCTTGAGAACAGAATTTAAGAAAGTTTGCGGCAGCTGTTCCTTTTTCGTTTAGATTAATAGCAATTTTAGAAGTTGGATCAGCTTCAAGGTATGGAATAAGTTTTATAGAAATTAATTTGTAAGAAACTTCATTTTCTAACTTAGCGTCGTTACCTAAATATTTTTGAGCGTATTTTGCATACGGACCGGCTATGAATGTTTCATTTACCGCTTCAACCATAAGGTTTATAGAAGTAGACGGGAGAGAGTATATTACAACGCCCGACGGAACACTTTCTTTTTCAATTTGTTGTGCATCTGATATGAGAGGAATACTCACCATAAATGCACATAATACTGTTTTTAGAAAAACTTTCATATTTATTAATTTTTATTCAAATTTATGTTTCCAACGTTTATGGCTCCATAACCAGTTGACTTTGTTTGTGTTGATATCTTTTTCCAGTAATCTGGCATATTCTTTTAAAATAAAATCATCCTTTTCTTTTGATCCATCTTCACAAATTGAAGTGTATCTGATTACATATTTACCTCTTGACTTTCTATCAATATAAAGATATACAACTGGCATTTCAATCTTTTTTGCTATTGATTCACCACCTGTAACCCAAAAGGTCGGTTGGTTAAGAAAATTACCTGCAAATTTCGCGCTAGACTCTGGAGATTGGTCTGAATTAAATATATATATTTTATCCTCCCATTTATGTTTAATTACAAATCTAATGATTTTATTTGAAGGCATTACACTCTCTTCTTTGGTTACATGTGTCAATCTTAGTCTTTTGAAAATAATTTCCGCTATTTTGCTGCTCATCTGATGGTATGCAAAAATGCATTGTTCCTGTTTGAAATTTGCCGCACCTTTTGAATAACTAGTAATTCCATAAATCATTTCCCAGTTTCCAGTATGTCCCAACATTATTATCACGCCTTTGTGTAGATTGACAGCTTTATTGAGAATTTCCGGATTTTCCACTTCGAATAATCCTTTCTTTTCTATGTGCTTAATTGTTCGGGTTAGTCCCCAAATAGTTTCACAGATTATATCAGACATATATTTATAATATCCTTTTGC
The DNA here is from genome assembly GCA_041670905.1 of Bacteroidales bacterium. GTDB lineage: Bacteria > Bacteroidota > Bacteroidia > Bacteroidales > UBA932 > JBAXYG01. Next base: position 2,328 of record JBAXYG010000141.1, on the reverse strand, counting down.
TATGGAGTTAATTTCCTCATATTTTAATTTCGGAAATGAACGGGCAAGGTTAATATGGATGGTACTGGCCCGATATTTTAATACTTTTCTCAATAACCAAGATATTATGTCTGAAAAGAAATAATGCACTCTTAGCGGAAAAAGAGAGAACAGATAAACAGGTGTTAGAATTATCCAACTGAGAATATTTCGCATAGGAACAATATTTACTTAAACAAAGTTATGAAACTTTGTAAAATACTTCAAAAAATTACAAAATTTTATAACTTTGTTTCTTTTATGAAAATATTTCTATAATTATAAACTAATAATAAAACTAAAACTATGTTTAAAGGACAACCAAAAGGTTTGATCGCCGCTGCATTGGCAAATATGGGGGAACGTTTCGGCTTCTATATTATGATGGCCATACTTTCTTTGTTTTTGTCTTCAAAGTTTGGACTGCCAAAAGGCCAGACAGGGCTTATTTATTCTATTTTTTATGCACTGATTTATGTACTTGCTCTCGTTGGTGGTTTGATAGCTGATAAAACTAGAAATTATAAAGGTACGATTCTGATAGGTCTTGTTTTAATGGCTATTGGATATTTTCTTATTGCAATTCCTACTCCTACTCCTGTTCCTAATCTTGGGTTGTATCTTGCTTTGACATGTGGAGGATTATTTGTTATTGCTTTTGGTAATGGTTTGTTTAAAGGTAATTTACAGGCTGTCGTCGGTCAATTGTACGATAATGAAAAATATGCAAGCAAAAGGGATGTCGGATTCCAGCTTTTTTACATGTTTATAAATATTGGTGGATTTTTTGCTCCGTTTATTGCTATAGGTGTTAGAAACTGGTGGTTGACACGTAATAATTTCGTTTACAATTCAGATCTTCCTGAACTTTGCCATAAATTCATTGCCGGTACTCTTACTCCAGAAGCTACTGATCGTTTGACAACTCTTGCTAATCAGGTGAGTTTAGGAGGTGCTCCTGAAAGTCTTACGCAATTCACTGGTAATTATCTTAATGTATTTAATACAGGTTTTCACTACGCATTTGCTGCAGCAATTGTGGCTATGTTGATTTCATTGGTGGTTTTTGTAGTAAATAAGAAAAAGCTTCCTGATCCTAAGGATAAAGTTGCTGTTAAAAATCAAGACGGCAGCGCTGTTGCTCAAATGGATGCAAAAGAGATAAAACAACGTCTTTATGCTTTATTTGCAGTATTTGCTGTTGTTATTTTCTTTTGGTTTTCATTCCATCAGAATGGCTTGACTCTTACATTCTTTGCAAGAGATTACACTAATTTGAGTATGATAAACATAGATTTAGGCTTCACACAGATTGTTGGAGCAGAGATATTTCAATGTGTCAATCCATTTTTTGTAGTATTTCTTACACCTATAATAATTGCATTTTTTGGTTGGCTTAATGCAAAAGGGAAAGAACCATCAACTCCTAAGAAAATTGGGATTGGTATGGGTATTGCCGCTTGCGCATATATTGTAATGACTATATTCTCTGTTGATCTTCCTTCAAGTGCGGCAGTTACGGCAATGGGTGGTTTGGATAATGTTGACCGCGTTTCTCCATTTTTGTTGGTAGGTACATATCTTATATTAACTACAGCTGAGTTGTTTATCAGCCCACTTGGTTTGTCTTTTGTTTCAAAAGTAGCACCTCCACACTTGCAAGGTATTATGCAAGGTTGTTGGTTGGCTGCTACAGCTGTAGGAAATCAGTTGTTGTTTATAGGGGCAATACTTTATGAGCATATTCCGATTTGGGCTACTTGGCTGGTATTTGTTGCTGCTACTTCAATATCAATGTTAGTTATGCTATCTATGGTCAAATGGCTTGAACGTGTAACAAAATAAGGTTTATAATAGACAGTATTGCTGATTCATAGTTAAAAATAGGATGTCAATATCGTGACATCCTATTTTTTATATTGTCAGAAAAAATTATTTATATTTGTAATATGAAAGATGCGGCAGTAGTAATTTTAAATTGGAATGGTAAGCACTTTATGGAAAAATACTTACCAACTTTGGTATTATATACTTGCAGTGCTGATTCATTTATTGTGATAGCTGACAATGGTTCTACAGACGGTTCTGTAGAATGGATTAAGCAAAATTATCCTGATATACGCATAATTGAATTTGACATGAATTATGGCTTCACCGGTGGATATAATAGAGCCTTAAAAGAGATAGATGCCGATTATTATGTTCTTCTCAATTCTGATATAGAAGTCACTTCTGGATGGCTTGACTCTATGGTCTCTTTTATGGAGGAAAATCCTGATATAGGTATTTGTCAGCCAAAAATACTCAGTG
>JBAXYG010000140.1:0-4587 GCA_041670905.1 Bacteroidales bacterium | reverse complement strand
CAGTTTTAAGAAATGAGTATATATAATAGCAATTGTTCTCCATGTTATTGTAAAGTATGAATTTGGGTAAATCATGCACAGTATTGTATTCTCGAGTCATTCCTGTAGAAAAAAGTACAGTTGGAATATTTTTTTCATAAAAAGGTAAATGGTCGGAGGGAAATATGTTGGCATCAGCCAAAACAGGTTGTATTACTATAGGTTCATTTTTAGTCTCATCCATTATATCAAGAATATCATTTCTAGAAGATAGGCTTAACAATTGAAAAGGATTTTCTTTGTTTCCTCTTCCCAACATGTCAAGATTAATCATCAGCTTAACTTTATCAATTTTTTCAAACGCCCTATTCACAAAATACCACGAACCTGCCATACTTGACTCTCCGGCTCCGAATCCTACAAAAATTATTGAACGTCGAAACATAAAATTATTGCTTGCAACCATTCGTGCAATTTCAACTAAAGATGCGACTCCAGAAGCATTATTATCTGCACCGGGAAAAATTTGTTTCTGTGACTTTCCATCAACAGTCAGGGTTGTCACTCCAATATGATCAAAATGTGCCCCTATAACAATATATTCATTTCTCAGTGCAGGATCATATCCCTCTACAATTCCGATAATATTCAGAGATTTGATTGTATCTCCATCACGAACAATTGAAAAATCTTGTCCGCTTTCATCAGTAAGCATTGTGACCCCTGCTTCCTTCATTTGGGAATAAAGATATAATGCCGCAACCTTTTCTCCTTCACTTCCAGCCTTTCTTCCCTGAAGAGTTTCAGAACTCAAATATTCTACATGTTGCTTTAATTGTTTTTCTATACTGAAAGATTGAGAATAAAGTGCTGTAGAAAATAACAGTAAAGAGAACATTATTAGTATTTTTCTCATGAATTTTTTATTTATAAATGTTAATACAAATATAATACCACTCAATCTATAAAAAATATGTCTTAATCCTTGCTGACATCAAGTTATGCCGGCCTCTTAGATTAAGACACATCAAAATATTTCAGAAATTATATTTATTTTATATAAAAAGGCATTTTTACAACTCTAGCTTTAAGAAGTCTTCCTCTTATGCTGATATATATTTTGGAATCAATCTTATAATATGGAGCATCAACATATGCCATACCAATTGGTTTTTTAATACTCGGTCCCATAGTACCGGACGTAACATGGCCAATCACAGTGCCGGCATTATTGCAAACAGGATACTCATGACGTGGAATTCCTTTATCTATAAGTTCAAATCCTATCAATTTACGTTTTAGTCCCTCTTCTTTCTGTTTTAAAAGAAATGCCCTATCAATAAAATCACCTTTAGAATCACTAAACTTAGTTATCCAACCCAAACCTGCTTCAAGAGGAGAAGTTGTATCATCAATATCATTACCATACAAACAGAAGCCCATCTCCAAACGGAGAGTATCTCTAGCCCCCAAACCTATAGGTTTAATGCCATATTCCTTCCCTGCATCAAAGACTGCCTCCCAAAGTTTATCCCCATCTTCATTTGCAACATAAACCTCACATCCTCCTGAACCGGTATAGCCCGTAGTTGAAAGAATGGCATTGGGAATGCCTGCTACTGTTAACTTTTGGAATGTATAATACTCCATAGACATTATATCCTTATCACATATTTTTTGCATAACCTCCATTGCCTTAGGCCCCTGAATTGCCAACTGACAAATCTCATCTGACGCATTGTAAAGTTCCTTACCGGGAGTCAATCCGAATTTTGCAGCATAAGAGCACAAATGACTCCAGTCTTTATCAACATTTGATGCATTAACTACCAACATATATGTATGATTATCAAAGCAATAAACAATAATATCATCAACAATCCCTCCCTTTCCATTTGGAAAACATGAATATTGCGCTTTTCCGGGAAAAAGTGTTGAAGCATCATTTGATGTTACATATTGTATGAAAGGCAGAGCATTATGTCCTTTTACCCATATTTCCCCCATGTGAGAAACATCAAATACTCCAACGCTCTCTCTTACTGTATTATGCTCTTCATTTATGCTATTATATTCAACTGGCATATTATAGCCGGCAAAAGGAACCATCTTTGCACCAATAGCGATGTGCTTTTCAGTAAATGCAGTAGTTTTTATCATATATATTATTCGTGTAATTGTTGTGCTGTATCATAGATCCATATATCATCCGGACAAATTTCCGATTCCAAAATTTCATTCAACTTTTTATTAGCCTCATGATAATCAACGGAACCGAAAATAGAAACCATATTATAACCGTTTTTAAATTTAAAATTCTTTACATTGTAATTCTTTTTAGAAAGAATCTCAGAAAACCTTTCCGCATTAGCATAATTTTTGAAACTTCCGACAATCACATAGTACCTGTAATTAAAATCGGAAGAAGGTTGCTTCACTATACTTTTAGATTCAACAACTTTTTCATTATTAGCTATTAATGTATCAATTTTTATAATATTATCATTTATATTATTAATTGAATCTGCCTTAGCCTTATCTGCTACCTCTTTTTGATAAGCAATTAATTCTAGATCTTCTGAAGTAGGCTTGCCCAATAAAGAACGGAAAAAATCACATCCGCTTATAATCATCATAGTAACAAGCAATACTACAAGAAACTTAGTGGTTTTCATATTCTATTCGTTTAATAATAAATACTTAAGAACTATTCGTACTATACAAAAGTATAGATTTTTAATGCAACCACAAAAAAAATGTATCTTTACATAAATTTATAATCGAAGTAGAAAAGATATGGGTAAACTCAAAGATCAACTCAAAAGTATCATAAATATTTCAAGTTTTATTGATATTTCTTCAGCAAACAACAATATTAGAAAGAACATCGATTTCAGGGGACCAAATGTGTGGATTCTAGCTTTTGCAGTAGTAATAGCATCTGTTGGCCTTAATGTAAACTCAATACCTGTAATAATAGGCGCGATGCTTATTTCACCACTTATGGGACCGGTTATTGGCCTTGGATTGGGTTTGGGAACAAATGATACCGGACTGCTTAAATATTCTTTGCGTCATCTTGGAGTAATGGTAGCCATCAGTATTATTGCCTCAAGTTTGTATTTTATCTTATCTCCTCTGGAAATGGAGAATCCCACTGAATTATTAGCGAGAACCAATCCTACAATATTTGATGTAATAATAGCACTTTTTGGTGGGTTTGCAGGCATTATTGAGATTTCAAGAAAAGAGAAGGGGACAGTCTTTTCGGGAGTAGCAATTGCCACCGCATTAATGCCCCCCCTCTGCACAATAGGATATGGTATTGCCTCTCTTAATATTACTTATATTTTAGGAGCATTATATCTTTTCTTCATTAATTGTGTCTTCATTGCCCTGGCCACATATGTGGCTGTCAGGTACCTGAAGTTTCCTACTGTACAATTGAGCGACCCTGTAAAACAAAAAAAACTCACAAGAAATATCTCCTTATTTACATTAATCTTGATAATTCCAAGTATATGGTCAGCAATCGTTGTCATACAAGAGAATACTTTCAATCAAAATGCAAAAAAATTCATCGAAGAGAACAAATCCATAAACAAAAGCTATATATACGACTACAAAATTGAACACGGTAAAAGAAAAGGTACCATTGAAATTTCAATCGCCGGGGAGGCCCTTACAAAGGAGGACAAAAATCTTCTTTATAAATCCCTTGAATATCATGGTATAAATAGTGAAAGGTTATCCATAAAGGAGAGTGCAGTAATAAACCGAGATGACTTATCTGAAAAAGAGATGATTCAAAGTATTTTTGACAGAAACGATAAAGAGATCAAGAAGAGAGAGGAATTGCTTGACCAAATGGACAAAGAATTAAGAACATTCAAAGAAAAAGAGTTACCCGCAAAACAAATTGCAAAAGAGTTGACATATCAATACCCTGACATGATCTATTTTTCAATTGCGCGCGGAACCACAGTTAATCTAACCACATTCAAAGAAGAGGAGCAAATTATTGTTTTAGTAAAATGGGAAACACCGGTTAATGATACTACTTTACAAAAGTTAGAAAAGTGGCTATCTGCAAGATTGGAGTTTAATAATTTAACTGTTATTCAAAAACCTTAAATGAAAAGATTTCTTACCTCCATTATCCTTTCTTTTATTATTCTATCTGCCAAAGCGCAGTCTCCAGATACAATAAACATAATTTTTATTGGGGACGTAATGGCCCATGGATTACAATTAAGGACAGCTCTTAAACCGGGATGTGATTCTCTCCTATCTGATTCATATGATTTCAGCACTTATTTCAAGTATATTAAACCAAAATTTATTAACGCCAACTTGGTAGTAGCCAATATGGAATTCCCAAGTGGTGTAACACCATATTCAGGCTACCCGCGTTTTTCAGCACCAAATTCCCTCGCAGAAGAAGTTATGAAGAACGGAGTAGATCTGTTCCTTACAGCCAATAATCATATCTGCGATAAAGGAAAACAGGGCTTGGACAGCACATACTCTCTCTACAACAGAATGGGGATTCCATACACTGGTTTTTATGCGTCAGAAAAAGAAGAAATAGAAAACAATCCGTTAATT
>JBAXYG010000139.1:0-4593 GCA_041670905.1 Bacteroidales bacterium | reverse complement strand
TTTTCGTCAACCACTTTTTTGTCATCAGAATAGAGAGCAACGATGACATATTCATTGCGCAAAATATCCAAAACCTCAGGATCTGACCATACCCTAGCTTCCATCTCACGGCAATTGACGCAACCGTGTCCCGTGAAGTCTACGAATAGAGGTTTTCCAACTTTATCTGCATATTTTACTGCATCTTCTACATCAAAGAAACCATCCAGATTATGAGGGAGTTCAAGAAAATCACTATATTTTTTAGGTGTTTCTGAGGTACTACTTTTATAAGTTGGTATAATACTGTCGTTGTTAAGTATAAAGTCCTGAGTCTGAATAGGAGGAAGGTATCCCGAAAGCCCTTTTAGCGGTGCACCCCACATTCCTGGCAACATATATACAACAAAAGAAAATACTACTATTGAGAGAATAAGTCTTGTTATAGATATGTGCTTAACTTCACTATCGTTTTTAAAATGAAGTTTACCAAGAAGATAAAATCCAAGTAAAGTGAAGATAACTATCCATAACGCTAAATATATCTCTCTATCAAGGATTCCCCAATGATAGGTTTGATCGGCAATACTTAGAAATTTAAGACCCAAAGCAAGTTCAATAAAACCTAAAACAATCTTTACGGAATTTAACCAGCCTCCGCTTTTTGGCATTTTATTTAACCATGAAGGGAATAATGCGAATAATGTGAAAGGGAGAGCGAAAGCAACTGAAAAAGCAAACATGGTTAGTATTGGTGCCCAAAATTCTCCTGCAGTAGATTTTATAAGTACCGTCCCTACTATCGGGCCGGTGCAAGAGAATGACACTAGTACTAATGTGAGTGCCATAAAGAATATTCCTCCAAATCCCTTTTTCTCGGTATTACTGTCACTTTTATTTACAAGTTTGCTTGGCATTACTATTTCAAACGCTCCGAAGAATGATGCTGCGAAGATCATGAATACGGCAAAGAAGAGTAGGTTAGGTAACCAGTGTGTTGCAAGCCAATTGAATATGTCCGCTGTTACAGCATCACCGCCTATAATACGCGTGATAACTATAATTATTCCAATAGGTATGGTATAAAGTAAAATGATAAACAATCCGTATATGAATGCTCTGAATCTCCCTGTAGCTTTGTCTTGAGAACCCTTAATGAAGAAGGAAACAGTCATTGGGACCATTGGAAATACACAAGGTGTAAGGAGTGCGGCAAATCCCCATAAAATAGCTTCTATTATCATAGTCCAAATAGAACCGTTCTTTTCCTCCTTTTTTGTGGAATCCGGGTTTTCGGCATTGTACTTGGCTTCGTGAATTGGTTCTATTGTGCTTGGTATCACTCCTATGTTGATAGAAAATTCTTTTTCTTCGGGAGCAATGCATAATTTAGTAATATCAGAACATACCATCCATTCAACCACAGCATTTACCGTTGTGTTTTCTTTCAAAAGCTTTATTTTTTGTCCTAATTTTGCGGAATTATTGAAATAGCCTATTTCAATATTAAAAACATCATCGAATACACGTGTTGGTTCTTTTATATATTCTACTTCCTCTATAAGTTCATAATCATCGCTTGGTGTAAAAGTAAGTTTGGTTGCAACAGGTCCGGATGTTGTATAAGGACCCATATCGTACATGTGCCAGTTTTCAGGTATTGATGCTTCAAAAAACAACTGGTATAGATTATCTTTTATATGTGTGGAATATGCTTTCCATACAACAGTATTATTCTGTGCAATAGCCATAATGTTGAACAGAAGTAATATTGGTATTACAGTTATTCTCTTAATAGATTTTATCATATTTGTTATTTTTTTAAAAGTTAAGTATTTTTTCAAGATAAAAGGCATCAGTTTCGTCAAAGGTGTGTAATTCTGTATGGTCGATGTCTAAAACCCCTATAATCCGGGTTTTGCGTTTCAGAGGAACGACTATTTCCGAACGTGACTTTGAATTACATGCAATATGACCTGGAAATTCATCAACATCGGGAACAATAACTGTCCTATCTTCTTTCCATGATGTGCCACATACACCTTTACCGTAATTAATTCTGGTACATGCCACTGGTCCCTGAAATGGGCCTAGTACCAATACTGATGGAGACTCAACCAGGTAGAAACCCACCCAATAGTATCCCATAGTTTCTTTTACAGCAGCAGCAATATTTGCAAGATTGGCAATAAGATTTTCTTCGTTTTCTATAAGAGATTTTATTTGGGGTAGAAGCTGAATGTATTTTTGTTCTTTTGTTTGACTCATTAAATTATTTTTTGCTTGCAAAAATAATGCAACGTTTGCCTGCAAAAATAATAACTATTAATCATTCATGATGTATCTTTGCATATCAATTTAGAATAGATAATGAAAAATAATGGTTTGACATTAGGAGTGCTTGGAGGAATGGGTCCTGCTGCAACTGCTGAATTTCAAAGGATTTTAGCTATAAAAGCCCCGGCTGATGTAGATCAGGAACATCCAAGAATGATTGTGTATTCTCATACTATCACTCCGGATAGGACTACATTTATTTTAGGTAAAGGTCCCAATCCCTATAATTATATAAAGGATGGGTTGGAGACTCTAATTGGTTGGGGTGCAGATATCCTTGCTACCACATGTAATACTGCACATTATTTTATTGATCAGTTCAGAGGAGAGCTTTCTGTTCCTGTTGTACATATCATTGAAGAGACGATTAAGGCGTCTCAGAATAAATGCCCTCAAGGTGCATGGCTTACTGCTACTCTCGGGACAATGAAAACCGGGCTGTATCAGAAACATGCGGAGAAGTTTGGATATAATTTTAAAATACCTTCTGAGGAGATGCAGATTGAGATTCATGACATTACTGATCTTGTAAAGGCAGGAAAGCAGAAAGAAGCAGGATTAAGGTTCAGAAATGTGGTTGAAGAGTTGTGGAAAATTGAAAAGTTACCTGTGGTAGGGGCATGTACTGAAATACCTATCGCATACCAAAATTCTGGATTACCTGAAGATATGGGTATTTCATGTCTTGAGGCTTTGGCTGACGGATGTATAAGGGAACTTTACAAACCATTATAGGGAAACGGCAATTGAGAGCATACACAAATATTATTTGTACATTTGTACATTAAACGATACTATATGGGAATATTCGGATTATTTGGAAAGAAGGGAGAGTCTACTGAGCAGGAAAAGAAGTCTTTGGACGAAGGTTTGCAAAAAACTAAAAAGTCTATTTTTGATAAGTTGTCTCATGCTGTTATAGGAAAATCCATTATTGATGATGAAGTTCTCGACTCTATTGAAGAGGCATTGATTGCATCGGATATAGGAGTTGAAACTACCGTAAATATTATTGAGAGACTTGAGGTTCGTGTTGCGAAAGATAAATATCTAAACATTGAAGAACTGAATTCTATATTGTGTGATGAAATAGAGGATTTGTTGAATATTTCCGGTAACAGATATGTTGAACCTTTTGATTTTACTAAAAAACCATATGTTATAATGGTTGTAGGCGTAAATGGTGTTGGAAAAACTACTACTATTGGTAAGTTGGCATCTCAATTAAAAAATGATGGGAAAAAAGTAATTCTCGGTGCGGCTGATACTTTTAGAGCAGCTGCCGTAGAGCAACTTACAATATGGAGTGAAAGGGCAGGTGTTGAGATTGTAAAGCAGGCTATGGGTTCGGATCCGGCTTCAGTTGCTTATGATGCGGTAAAATCCGCCGTTGCAAAGGATGCGGATGTAGTTATCATTGACACAGCCGGAAGATTACATAACAAAGTAAATCTCATGAATGAATTGACTAAAATCAAAAATGTGATGTGTAAGGTTATACCTGATGCACCACATGAGGTTTTGCTGGTCTTGGATGGTTCTACCGGACAGAATGGTTTCTTACAGGCAAAAGAATTTACAAAAGCAACTAATGTTACTGCATTGGCTGTTACAAAGTTGGATGGTACCGCTAAAGGAGGAGTAGTAATTGGAATTAGTGACCAATTTCATATACCTGTAAAATTCATAGGTATTGGAGAAAAAATAGAAGATTTGAAACTCTTCGATAAAAAAGAATTTGTAGAATCACTTTTTAAATAGATAATAATGGTAGTTTCGTACAATTGGCTGAAGGATTACCTTTCATTTGATTTACAACCTAATGAGGTTGAAAAGATATTGACCGACATAGGTCTTGAAGTTGAACATGTGCAGCAGGTGGAACAGATACCCGGAGGTCTTGCAGGTGTGTTTGTTGCAGAAGTAGTCGAGTGCATTGAGCATCCGGATTCAGATCACCTGCATATAACTAAATTGAATATTGGAAAATCAGAATTGTTGCAAGTTGTTTGTGGGGCACCAAATGTTGCTACTGGACAGAAAGTGTTTTTAGCAACTGTAGGGACAAAATTGGTTTCAACAATAGGTGAAGAGATAAAACTAAAGAAATCAAAGATAAGAGGAGTTGAGAGTTTTGGAATGATTTGCGCTGAAGATGAATTAGGAATAGGCCGTTCACATGACGGCATAATGGTTTTAGAACAGAGTGCCGTTCCGGGTACTGCGGCAAAAGATTATCTTGGACTTTCAAGTGATACCATATTTGAAATAGGACTT
>JBAXYG010000138.1:0-4594 GCA_041670905.1 Bacteroidales bacterium | reverse complement strand
GGAGTTATTGCAGATCCAAATGAATTACTTTATAAGACTTTTGGTAATGTATGGATTACAATCCTGTACCTATTATGGTTTACAGCGATATGGTTTCACCTGACTCATGGTTTCTGGAGTGCTTTTCAGACTATTGGCTGGAACAACAATAAATGGCTTAAACGTTGGAAAGTTATAGGAGTTATTATTGTAACCATCCTTATGCTTGGATTTGCCGCTACGGCAATTGTTGCTTGTGCAAGAACAAATGGTATTCTTCCAATACCTGACTTCACAACCGAAGTTATTAATATTCCGGCTATTTAATCGGTAATAAATAAATTAGCCATTATTCCATCCGAAATAAACAACTTACTGGAAGGAATAAAAAGATTGTCGCCATTGAGAATTAAATCTCCATTGGCGACAAGTTTTTTTAAAAGTGGTTGAACTCTAGCTAATAGTGATGAAGACAGTGATTCAAGAGAAAACCCTGAAGTTTTTCTCAATCCAAGCATTATCTGTTCATTAAATATATCGATATCAGAAAGAATCTCCTCAGAAAATTCATTATTTTTTATAATATTCGAAGAATTCCATCTTCTTATACGATTTCCATCAAACGAGTGAGCTGAAGGTCCCAATCCAAGATAAGGTGACCTTTCCCAATAGTTGCTGTTATGTATGGATTTGAACCCAGGAAGAGAATAATTGGAAATTTCATATTGAATGTAACCATTCTCCAAAAGTCTTCTCTGTAAAAATTCATATTGCCAAGCTGACTCTTCTTCTAAAGGTTCAACATACTCACCGCTCTTTAAAAGAGAGGCAAGATTACTTCCAGGCTCTACACTCATCTGATAACAAGAAATGTGTTCAGGCGCCAGAACAAGCGCTTGAGAAATATTATATTCCCATTCTCCACGTGAAAGCCCGGAAAAACCAAAAATCAAATCTATGGATATATTGTCGAATCCATGCTCTCGCATTAAACGAAAAGCCTCTTTTGCTTGTGTGGCAGAGTGACGACGTCTCATCCATAAAAGATGATTGTCACAAAAAGATTGAACTCCCATGCTTATTCTGTTCACTCCTATCCGCCTAAAACACTCCAACTTTTCAACAGATACATCATCCGGATTAACCTCAATCGTAAATTCACGGAATTCATTCACTCCAAATACTTTTTTGATTGCTTCGGTTATCTCCTCAAGATCAGAAATAAATAAAAGAGAAGGAGTTCCTCCTCCAAAATACAACGTTTCAGGAAGAACACCTCTTTTTTTAAAAAAATCTTGCCGACTATAAATCTCATTAAGCAAACCCTCTTTGAAAACCTCAACCTTGTCCGATTTACTAACAATAGAATAAAAGTCACAATAGAGACAAAAAGAGGAACAAAAAGGAATATGGACATATATGCCCGCCATATCTCTTATCTTAGTAACAAATCGGCAGAACAAATTTTTGCTTCAGAAGTATATACGTCAACAGTGTACACTCCTTTAATAAATTTTTGTGAATTTGAGAAATAAATACATACTTCCACTTCATCACCCTGATAGTCAACTTCTCGAGATGCAGAATAAATCATGTCTTCTCCATCAACAGAAAATATGTGCTGCTGATCATCTGTCATCAGAATTCCATCAGGTCCTTTTACTCTAATATATACTGTTTTAGGTCCTTTAGTGGCAATAGAGTTTTCAACTAAACTAAGACAAGTTCTTAGCTTAGAAATACGGCTGCTTCTATTAGTCTCTTTATTTGAAGAATTTATGCCTACAAGAACAGCACCTCTACCTTTAATAACGGAACCTATTTCAACTTGTTTAGCATACTCATCAGTAGTGGTACGAAGTTCTTCGTATTGTTTTTTGCTCTCCTGAGCCGCTTCATGCGCAATATTAGCCTCTTTTCTCAGAGCAACATTCAGTGTGTTCAATGAGTCTATCTGAACAATATAACCTTTCATTATCGTTCTCAAGGTTCCCAATTCTCTTTCATACTGACGTATTTTAGATCTGTTTGTGGCATCCGTTTTCTGAATTCTTTCAATAAGTTGTTCAACCTTCTCTCTTTCAATATCCAATTGAACATTCAAGCTATCATTATTAGTAGTCAATGTCGAATAGTCGTTTTGCAAAGAGACAAATTCCGTAGTCAAATCTGACTTTTCTTTATTCAAGTCACTTATAAGATTATTTCTATTCAGCCAAATTACAACCAATGCAATTAATAATATACATGCTACAATAGAAAGGCCTATTGCCAATTTTTTCATTTTATTTTCTTTTTCCATATCCGTTACTTTTAATCTTTTTCTTTTATATTACAAAAATAGTTATTTTTGTACTAATATACACATAAAAAAAATCATATGAAATATTTTATCCGCGCTGTTAAGTATTTGATATACTTCTGTATAATATTCTGTTTAATAATGGGTATTCTTTTACTTACTTCAAAACAGGATAGCGTTAATCTTGCTGATTTATTTAAACCTGGATCACTTCCTAAAATTGCAATATTCTTTATACTTATTGCAGCTGTCTATCCGGCTTTAGGATTCGCAAAAAGAAAACTTTATCTTAATGGGGATATAAGCAAATATCGTGACATAATAGTTACCTCAATGGAAAATGCAGGATATACGCTTTATGAAGACACATCTGACCATTTCGTTTTCAGACACAAGAAAGGGTTTGTCAGACTAACAAGAATGTATGAGGATAAGATAACTTTCTCAGTTTTAGATAATCCAGTATTAGTAGAAGGCTTTAGAAAAGATGTGGAAAGAGTTATCCGTGCAATTGAATTCCGTATCCGCCAAGAAGAGGGACAACAACAATAATAATGAAAGTAGTAGAAACTTTTTCGGACCCTTACGTAGCTCATATAGCTCAAGGTGCTCTTCAGAGCGAAGGGATACTAGCTGAAGTTATGAACGAAAATTCTGTATACACCGGACTTGGTGCTATGGATCAATTTCAGGTTAAACTAGTTGTCAATGATGAAGATTATGAAGCTGCACGCAAAATTCTTGCTGCATCTTTAAGCAATAAGTAAAACTCTTCACCAAAATTGAATATTATCGGTTCCCGAAGAAATTCATAAACATGAATTTTTTCTTTTTCCCCTTTTATAAAAGCATCAGAACAGATATCCCACCTATGAAGATTCAGTGCTGTCAATCCATTTGAAAGTTTTAATACCCTTATAGGATACAGTCTGCAGGAAATTGGCTTGGCAAACAATGATTTGCCGGCGAAATAGCTGCGTTCTATTGCACAGAAACAATTTTTTTCCTCAAATCTTGTATATATACACTCCTGAGAGTCTCTTAATAATGGAGTAACAATATCTCCATCAACATCTATGGCAAAAAATCCTTCATTTGATATAGCCACCCGTCCTTCAGCACTCATCAAATCACAATAATTAGGGTATTCCCTCTCTAGAGAATCACACTCCGACTCCTCAAGGGGAGCTCCACTATCTCCGATAATACAACATGCTCCTTTACATTTTTCATAATCACATGAGAAAAATTCTGTAATAATATCAGAGGATATAAGATAATCTCCTATTTGAATTATAGATGAATACATACATAAAAAAATTAGACGCAAAAATAACTATTTGTTTCTGTTTGTGTTGCTTCTGTATCTTTTTTTTGTTAGTTTTGTGCTTTATGACATTATTCCTGCCTTTTTCAAATCTAATATAATCCACAAAATAAAATTTTTAATACCATTTATAATGAAGAAAATATTCTTAACCATTCTCATTTCTCTATGTACATTAGGGATATCTGTAGCTCAAGATCTTGAAGGAGCCACAAATCTTTACAACAGTGCTGCCACATCATTAAGCGAAGGTAATAACTCAGAAGCTCTGAGCCAATTCCAACAGGCTATAACTATGGCCACCTCCCTCGGAGAAGAAGGGACGGATATTGTAAACAATTGTAAAGATATTATACCTAAACTTTACTTGGCAATCGGAAAAGAATATGCAGCATCAAACAACATGGACAATGCCATTTTAAGTCTTAAAAAAGCTATTGAAATTGCAAAGGAATACAATAAGGAAGATGTTTTAAAAGAGGCATCTGAACTTATTCCTCAGATACTTATGGCTGACGCCGGCTCTCTTTTAAATAGCAAACAATTTGCTGAAGCTGCGGCTGCATATAAAAAAGTCACCGAAAATGATCCTGAGAACGGAATGGCCTTTTTAAGAATGGGCATGGCACTTTCCGCTAATGGAGATATTGATGCTGCTGTTGAAGCTCTTACCACCGCAATTAATAAAGGAGAAGCCGATGGTGCAAAAAAACAACTTTCAAATATTTTTCTTAAAAAAGCAGCCTCTTTCCAAAAAGCAAAAGATATGAAAGGCGCTTTGGAGGCAGGCCAAAAATCTATAGAATATCTTGACAACCCTATAGCTCAAAAATTAGTAGGAATTTCAGCATTAGCTCTTAAACAAAATAAAGTAGCCGCTGATGCTTTTGAATCATATCTTGCTCAACAACCTGAAGCAAAAGATAAAGTACAGATCATTTACCAGCTTGGAACAGCATTATCTGCTGCAGGACAAAAAGATCAAG
>JBAXYG010000137.1:0-4640 GCA_041670905.1 Bacteroidales bacterium | reverse complement strand
TACTGTCACAAATGATGTAAAAATTGATGGCGAAATCGGCAAAATGAAATTAAAAAACGGAAAATATGCTGTAGGTCATTTTGAAATTGATGAGAAAGGGTTTGAAAAAGCGTGGAATACAATGTGTTTATGGTTTACTGAAAGTGGGTATCAACCTGGGGAAGGATACCCATATGAGTTGTACTACAATTCGCCGGAAGAAGATATTAAACATAAATTTATCTTTGATATATGTATTCCTGTGAAACTGTTGTAGTTTTTTACGACCAAAAAAATTAAGTAATAGAGCGATTGATATTATACCAATCGCTCTATTACGCATTTATAATTAATAATAGATTATGAACCGACCAAAACTCGATAAAAATATTTCGATAAAGGACTTTAAGGATTATTACTGGCTGAAAGAAGAGTTGGCTTGACACTTTGATTACTGACAATTATAAAAATACAGAAAATGTTAGAAATTTCTTCCAGCACAAGATTGAAGTACATTTCAGATTTAATGAAGATTTGATATATTTGGACATAATATAAAAATAAATTATTTATCTTTAAGTCATATAATTATCTTTTACGATAAAACAGACACCTCTATAAAAAACGAAACAAATTATTTATGAAAAAAAAATTACCTTTAAATTTAATAGGGTTAATGGTTATTATTATTTGCCTATTTACATCCTGTGAAAAAGAAAATATTAAAGTTTTTGACATATTTAATACTGATAGCGAAACAAGAAATTTAATCGTTGTAATCAGCGATTTACACCTTGGAGCTGACATAAGCTACTCAGAAATCAATAATAACTTGGAACCTCTCAAAGAATTTTTGGAACAAATAAGGGTGTCACGTAGTGTAAAAGAACTTGTTATTGCAGGCGACATGCTTGACGAGTGGTATATACCTGCTACTACAAATCCATATAATGGAAAAGATCAGGCTGATTTTGTGAATCGTATATCAACAACAAATAAAGGGGTTATTGATAAATTTAATCAAATAATTCAGGAAAATAAAATTTTAGTAACGTATATTCCGGGCAATCATGACTTAGCAATTACATCAGAGAATGTTGAACGCATCCTTCCGGGAATCAACCAAGCTCGCGATGCAAGAGGAGTGGGAACTTATTCTCCTTCCGGCTATCCTGAAATTGCAATTGAACACGGCCATCGTTACAATTTCATTTGTGCCCCTGATCCGATTTCAAATCAGGATGTCGCTCCTGGAACCATATTACCTCCAGGCTATTTTTTTACAAGATATGCAGTCCAACATGTTATACAATCCTGTACACAAAGCACTGATGTTCCACCAACAATAACACCTAATATTTCAGGAGAAGAAAGTCAGATGCTGCTTTATGGTTATTGGAGTATTTGGATGTGGTGGGTAAACCAATTTCCTATTGAAAACCATTTTAATGAAAAAATGATTATAACTAACGTTGATGGATTTACCGATACTTATTCCATGGATGATCTTATACCTTTCCAAAAAACGCAAGGGGGACTTATTCAAGTTAAACTTTTTAATGGAATTCAGAGTTCATGGTCTGAAAGGTGCATTCAAAATAATGTTGCTGTACCTATACCTACCAGTTATGCATTTAAATTTGCCGGTTCGTCAACCGGAACAGATACGATGGCCGTAATACAATATTTTATGAATCCTAACTCTAATAAGAGAATTGTTGTTTTTGGACACACTCATAACTCTAAAATTGAAGCGTTAAAAACCCAAAATGAAGAAAAAGCAATTTATGCAAATTCAGGAACATGGATTGATAATAATCTGAATGGGGGAACCACGATGAATTTTATTATTATTACACCACAAAATGATAATATCACTTCACAAACCTATGTTAAACTCTACAATTTTGAAAATAAAGTAGTAACAGAGATGGCTAACGATTCATTAAGACTTTAATACTCAAGAATGGCATCCTCGTAGATAGAATGGCATAAAATCAGTGTCGCTTTACACCGTCTTTTGTCTCTAATATTGCGGTAGGCTTGATAAACGAAAAGTTTTCAATAGCATACAACGGATAAATTTCAATATGGCCAATCCTCCCGAAATTTTCCATTGAAGTACGAATGCCAAGCTCTGCTTTTTTCGACTCCATAAACCTATTAAGACTTTGCATGGAACCTTTTGTTCCTGACGTTCATAACAACTTCCATTGCAATAATCCAGTATCCATAAACTAATTACCACCTCTCATAAAAATGAGAGGCGGTATGACTGAATTATACAATTCTTTCTTAACTACTAGCCGTCCAATCTCCATCTTCATTTGTAGCTAAACCAGCTTCCGTATCCGTATTCACATCTAATACGGTAACTTCTGGTCTTTCCCAAATTTCGTTAAGTTTGTTTTCTTCTTTTTCGTTTTTCATAATTAAAAAGTCTCTATTTGAAAATTTCGTAATTAAAATATTAATAATGCTTTTTGTCCGGCAATTTTGTTAAGGAAATCAAGTGTTTCTGCAGTACAGGTCTTTTCATCAACCAAAAACCTAGTCATCAACTGTTGAATTAGGTTAACAACCACAATAGGCTGCTCTAGTTGCTCCCAGATAACCCTTCCTGTTTTGTTCAAACTAAGGTAAGAACCGTTTTCTATATTCATCATCACAAGATCGTTATCTAATTCACTTATTATTAAATTATTATCTTTCTTTTGCACCCGGGAATCGAGGGAGATTGTTTTCATAATGTCAGATCAATAACTAAATATATAAACAAATATAAATATAAATCATGGAAAAAATGTATTTTTGATAAAAACAGACAACCACTTGGAGCAAACAATTCGTATATATAAATATTGGGGCTTTGGGCTGAAAATTGCTTCAGTTATGGAGTTTCCAGAACTACTGGTATATGATTTTGACATTCCGGATGTTGAATATATAATAGGTAAGGCTCCGGAATCCATAGACGGGACTACAATTTCCGCAAAAAGCTTTTCATATATTATCAATGATAGAGAATTGCTTTTTACAGTGAAGAATGTGGCTCGGTATTATGCCACCGATGGATTTCAGATTATTATAGAACCTTTTGAACCTATGCAGGACAGTCGCAATGTCCGGTTGTATGTGCTGGCAACTGTTATGGCGGCTATTCTGTTGCATAGAAATAGCTTGCCTGTCCATGCATCTGCAATAAAACAAGGTGAAAGTTTGGTTTTAATCACCGGTGATTCCCGCGCAGGAAAATCAACAACATTGGCCGGTTTGCATAGAAAAGGCTATACCATTTTTAGCGATGACGTAGTAGTACTGCAGAAAGAAGCCTTTAGTGTTAGTGCAGCTGCCTCTTATCCGATGATTAAATTGTGGGACGACACGCTGGAGAAAATGAATGATGCTCAATTTGAAGACCGTTCGTTTCGTATCCGGCAGAATATGGATAAATACGGATTCTTTTTTCACGATTACTTTGACCGGAACCGATATCCTGTCAAAAAAGTGTTTGTTCTTAAAATACAGGATATTCCTGATCCTAAACATAGGTCATTGAGAGGAAAGGATGCCTTTGAAGCCCTTGTCAGACAAGTGTACCGTCCCATGTTACTGCAAAGCAATGATCTAAAACGTTTGTGTTTTTTGATGGTTTCGGACATTGTCAGAAATGGCAGTGTTATTGAAATATGCCGGCCACTTGAGTGTGATGCGCATTTATTAATAGATTATGTTAAATCATTGTTGTAGAATCTATTATGTTGATTAAATTATATAAAAAACGATCCTTTAGAGAATATAGGTTTTTTATGGAAGCCTGGCTCTTGCTGGCAACATCAAGGATCTTGATTTTATGGATACCGTTCCGAAAACTGCTTCCCTTGTTGGGGCGTCCGGTAAGTCAGGAAGAAGCAGAAATGGCTTCTTCAGATTATCATATAGTATCTAACGAATTGCTCGAAATAATCCGTATCTCCATTTTACGAGCCTGTCACCGAAGCCCATGGCGCACCAAATGTTTCGAACAAGCTTTGTCTGCCAGAATGATGCTTAGAAGGAGAGGTAAAATAAGTGTTATCTATTTCGGACTCAACAAGAGCCTGCTTAATCAGCGTGAAAAAATGGCGGCACACGCCTGGTTAAAATGTTCTGGTGTTATAGTGACAGGTGGAAAAAACAACGAGATGTTTACTGTTGTTGGTCGTTTTCTAGTTTGACCATCCTGTTTCATACCGGTTATAAGTGGTTTTTATGTTCAAACAAAGTTATTTTTATATATTTTCCAAAAAAATTGTAAATTTACACTACTTGCCCACAAAACAGCTATGAAGTCTATGGGGGAATATTTTAATATATTTTTAGTGATTTTATTACACCTGAGCAGTAAAATCAAGTAAATTATGCTCATAAAAATGTGCCTATATCAAAAAGATGAAAAGTAGAAAAAAATCAACATGGAAACAAAACAGGATTTAAAACTTGCTGTAATCATTGATGCTGACAATGTACCTTCTGCAAATGTAAAAGGTATGATGGAAGAAATTGCAAAATATGGTGTTCCAACTTTTAAAAGAATTTATGGAGACTGGACAAAACCTAATTTAGCCGGTTGGAAAAATGTATTACTGGAAAATGCAATTACACCCATTCAACAATATGGT
>JBAXYG010000136.1:0-4648 GCA_041670905.1 Bacteroidales bacterium | reverse complement strand
TATGCCCATTCTCATGTGCGTTAACATATGCTCCAGCATTTTCTGTAACATGACCTGCGTGTTCGTGTTCCAGTAACCCGAAAGCGAGAGCCACAATGAATGCAGTCACGCCTATAAGTAGTATGATTCTTTCTTTACCTGGATTGAGCAAATTTTTAAAAGAAGATTTAGTCTTGTTTACGGAATCATAGCTGCTATCTGATAAATTTTCGTTTGTGTGAATTTCAAAATTTTTATCACATAAAAATTTTGATTTATGTTTTTTAGGAGAGATATCACTTATTTCTTTTTTTGAAAAACGGTTTACAACTAACCCTGTAATGACTGCAATGACAAATAATATTGCAAACAGAATAATTGCATCTTTTGGAATCATTGCCAGAAGAACAAATGCTTCATCACCTGAAGATGCAATCATCATTGCAATCAATGCCCCGAAACTTATAAGTCTGTGCGTATATAAAGAGACTGCAGCAAAACCTCCGATGCATCCCGGTACTATACCTAAACACGAGCCTAATATGACCTGTTTTGTTTTAGATCCTTGTAATTTTTCAAACCATTTCCCATGAGATTGAACGTTTATATACTCAATCATTAACATCATAACAATCACCAGTCCAGTGATGAGAACACTGTTTCTGAGCGCATCAAAAAATAGATCCCAACTCATTTGTTTTTAATTAAAATTTATTATATGTATTGTAATCCGCAGATTCATGTCGATTATTTAGATAATTTATATTTATCTATCAGTTCAGAAGCGGCGGTAAACGATTCTAATTTACCGGTTAACACGGCATTTTCATATTTCGGTAAAAGATCTTCAATCATTTTATTTTCATAAAACATATTTTTCAGCGATTCATTTATACTTTCATACATCCAAAATTGAGCCTGCTCTCTTCTCCTTTTTTCATAGTAACCATTTTTCCTGACAAGAGAAAAGTATTCCTTTATTTTTACGAGAATTTCAGGCAATCCCTCTTTTGTTACTGCAGAAGAAGTCACTGCTGTAGGAATCCATCCTGATTCAGTTGGTGGAAATAGATGTAATGCGTTGGAATACAAAGCTTTTGCCATTGTTGCTTTGCTTACATTTGTTCCATCTGCTTTGGTTATTGCAATAAGATCGGACATTTCCATTATTCCTCTTTTTATTCCTTGAAGTTCATCTCCAGCACCTGAAAGCATAAGAAGAAGGAAAAAGTCGCTCATCGAATGTACTGCGGTTTCAGATTGACCAACTCCTACTGTTTCAATAAAAATAACATCAAATCCAGCTGCTTCACAGAGAAGAATTGTTTCTCTGGTTTTTCTTGCTACTCCTCCTAATGATCCTGTAGTTGGGCTGGGACGTATAAAGGCATTAGGGTCATTACATAGCGTTTCCATTCTGGTTTTATCACCCAGAATACTTCCTTTACTTCTTTCAGAGCTGGGATCAATAGCTAGAACCGCAAGTTTATGGCCTGTTGATGTCAATAGTGAACCAAATGATTCAATAAAAGTGCTTTTTCCGGCGCCAGGTACTCCTGTAATTCCTATTCTCATGGATTTAAGTGCCAATGCAGATTCTTGACACTTTTGTATTATCTTTTGAGCGATGGTTCGGTGTGCAGGAAGAGCACTTTCTACTAATGTTATTGCTTGACTCAAGATTGTAGTATCTCCAGCCAAGATTCCATTCATGTATTCGTCGAAAGATAAAGCAGAGTTTTTATTGTTGAAGAAAGTTTTTACATACGGATTTATGATAGGGGGTTGTTCTATACCTTCATTAACAACAAGAGCACTTTCTTCGTTATTATATTCTTCAAAAAAATTCCCTTTTGGTTTTATGTCCATGTTATTTTATTACGTTTCCTGTTATAAAAAGATTTACCATTGGCCTTGAAGGTGAATTAGTGATAAGAGTGAGAATGTTTATAACTTCTCCTTCGTAAGTTTTTGTGTCAAACTGTATCTTTATATTAACCAGTCCACCGGCTTTTACCTTTATTGGCATAGGATTCAGGATGGTCACTCCACCTTGTTCACTTTCAATTTTATGTATTATAAGTTCGCTTTTTCCTTTGTTTTTCATAACAAAGGTATGTTCCATAATTTTTCCTTGTTTTACTTCGTTGAATTCATAATAACTGGTTTCAAAAAAAGGTGAGGAAGCGAGATTCAGTTGCTCTTTAGTTATTGATTTAAAGTTATCTTTAATGACACCTTTCACGCTAATTTTTTCTTCATATTTCTTTCCGTTCAATATAAATTTTGCATAGTAATCTGTCTTTCCCCATTTAGCTTTTCCCAAAGCTGTGTTTATGGAGTATGTCATTATTGCTGTGCTTTTTGCAGGAATAGGGTTGGGAGATATTTTGATTGATAAACCATCACTTTGTTCCGATATTGAAACTTTAACGGAATTGTTGGACATATTGGCTATATCTGCATCGTCAGACTTTGAACGACCCTGATCAATATATCCGATTGTATAATTGGTTTTTCTGAATCCAAGCTCTCCTATTCTTATTTTGTAAAGTTCATTGATGTCTTTTTTCTTTTCATGTACAATACCCCTTATTCTAAGAACAACAGGTCTGTTAAGCCCGGAAATGTAGACTGTAAGAGTCTTGTCAAATGGGAAAGGACCCTGATCGTTCTGGAAAATTACTTTTATTTTCCCTTTTTTTGAGGGCAAAACAGGTTCTTTAGTCCATTCCGGAGAAGTACATCCGCAGGAAGATATAACATTATGTATGGCAATTGGTTTATTGCTTATGTTTTTTAATGTAAAAGTACATTCAACGGGACCCGTCGATTCAAGAATGTCTCCAAAATTGTGTATTGTCTTATCAAATTGCACAATGTTCTGCTCTTGGGTGTTTGATTGCTTATCCTGAGCATAAAAGACAAAAAAAGGAATATTTAAAATAAATACAAGTGTAACAGCAACAAATCTTTTCATTTTTATTTATTTTTGGCAAAGATATAACTTTACTTGATTACTTTTGTTTAAATTAGTGCATAAATTGAACCAAGACATATCAGAAAAAGTTATAAAACATACCTTAATACATTATTAATTTAATTAAAAAAATGAAACAGTTAATGAAATGCAGTTTTTTCGCAGCGTTATTGTTGATGATTGTTGCTTCATGCAGTCAGTATAAGTATGAGACTGTGCCTAATGATCCACTTAAAGCTAGAATATATACTTTGGACAACGGTTTGAAAGTATATATGACTGTAAATAAGGCTGAACCAAGGATTCAAACTTATGTTGCAGTAAAAGTGGGAGGTAAAAACGATCCCTCTGAAACTACAGGACTTGCTCACTATTTTGAACATCTTATGTTCAAAGGAACTGAGCAGTTTGGTACTCAAAACTATGAATTAGAAAAACCACTTCTTGATCAAATAGAGGCTCAATTTGAAATCTATCGTAAAACGACTGAAGAAACTCAGAGAAAAGTAATCTATAAGGTCATTGACTCACTTTCTTATGAGGCTTCAAAATATTCTATTCCAAATGAATATGATAAATTGATGGCTGCTATTGGTGCTTCCGGCACAAATGCGTATACAAGTTATGACCAGACAGTATTTGTTGAAGACATACCTTCAAATCAAATTGATAATTGGGCAAAGATTCAGGCCGACAGGTTTTCTCACAATGTAATAAGAGGTTTTCACACGGAGCTTGAGACTGTTTATGAAGAAAAAAATATGTCATTGACACAAGACAGTAGGAAGCTTTTTGAAAGTTTATTATCTGCTTTGTTTAAAAATCACCCCTACGGGACTCAGACTGTTTTAGGAACTCAGGAAAATCTTAAAAATCCGTCTATAACCAATATCAAAAATTACTACAAAGAGTGGTATGTTCCTAATAATATCGCAATTTGTTTGTCAGGTGATTTTAATCCTGATGATATGATCAAGACTATTGATAAATATTTTGGTACTATGGAGCCTAATAAAAATCTCAAGAAGATGGACTTCAAAGTAGAAGAACCTATCAAAGAACCTATTATTAAAGAAGTTATGGGATTGGAAGCTCCTATGATGGTTCTTGCATGGAGATTGCCTAGTTATAACAATGAAAAGTCAAGAACTCTTGAACTTATGTCCAGTATTCTGAATAATGGTAAAGCAGGTTTGATAGATTTGAATATAAATCAGCAGCAAAAAACTTTAGGGTGCTATGCTGGAGTACAATCTTTTGCCGATTACTCTGTATTTTTGGTTCAGGGACGCCCAAAACAAGGACAAACTTTGGAAGAAGTAAAGGATATAATATTTGAGCAGCTTAAAAAACTTAAGGCAGGTGATTTTGATGATGAATTGCTTACTGCTACAGTTAATAATTATAAATACAATTTGATGAAGTATATGGAGAATAATGATTCAAGAGCCGATATGTTTGTTGAATCATTTATTTATGATATTCCATGGGCAAAAGAGGTTTCTCAAATAGAAGATTTATCCAAAATAACTAAAGAAGAAATAGTTGCTTGTGCAAATGAATTTATTGGCGATAGCAATTATGTTTTTGTTAAAAAGCTTCAGGGCAAGGATCCTAACGAAATAAAGATGACGAAACCTGATATTACTCCTATTTGTACTAACAGGGATACTTCAAGTGCTTTTTTGC
>JBAXYG010000135.1:0-4658 GCA_041670905.1 Bacteroidales bacterium | reverse complement strand
CCAGGTATTATTTTATAATAAAAGAGCCAAAGCACAGTGCGTTAAATTATTTAGATATATAATTATTTATCACATAATTACAGTTTTAATGTACGCTAATTTTTTTCTCTTCTAAAACTGTAGGGCATTTTAACCTTTTAATTTTTATTTTTGTACTACTTGTAATCGCAACAATAATAGACTATTGCATTCAAGGCTCTCTACAGTGCGGAAATAAATAATTTATTTCTTGATTTTGAGAACGGTAACAGCAATGAACAGCTTTTTATAAAAAGAAAGGTGCTATCCAGCACCTTTCTTTCTATTTTATTAAGACTTCTTAGTCGTTATTCATCTGTATTATATCAACACTCTTTTGTGAAGTTCCTATCAGGTATTCACTGAAGTAGTCGGCCATTTTCCAGAAAAAGTATTCATTCATATCTCCGAAACCATGACGTTGTCCTGGAAGAATAAGTAAATCAAAACGTTTGTTGGCTTTAATAAGAGCATTTACTACTCTTATGGTGTTTCCCGGGTGAACATTATTGTCAATATCGCCATGTACTAAAAGTAAGTGACCTTTAAGATTTCCAGCGATATCCTGGTTTTTATCTATGCTGAATTTAAATGTAGTATCTCCTTTTGCTGTGATTTCTTCCAGAATACCATGGTGTTGTTCGCTCCACCAGCGGTTGTAAATGCTGTTGTCATGGTTGCCGGCGCAGGAAACTGCTACGCTAAAGAAGTCCGGGTATTTTAAAATGGCAGCTGTAGACATAAATCCTCCACCTGAATGGCCATGGATACCCACTTTTGTTATATCAATAAAAGAATAGCGTGCAGCAAGTTGTTGTATTGCATATTTTTGATCTTCCAATCCATAATCACGAAGATTGCCATATCCAAAATTATGATACCATTTTGATCTGCTTGGGTGTCCGCCTCTGTTTCCAACAGTAATAACTATAAATCCTATTTGTGCAAGGCGATCAAGACGGTTCATCCCTTTGCTCCAGACAAGACTGTTTCCCTCTGTTTGTGGCCCAGGATATACATAGTCTATAATAGGATATTTCTTTGAAGGATCGAAATTAAAAGGTTTATACATTGTACCATATAAATCTGTCACTCCGTCTGCAGCTTTTACCATGAAAGGTTCAGGAAACTTGTACCCGGCTGCAAAAAGCAATGATAAATCAGTCTCTTCCAATGCGATTATTTTATGGCCTGTGTTATCGAACAACGCAATTTGAGGAGCAGTATTAACTCTTGAATAAGTATTTACAAAGAATTTATTATCATCGCTCATACTTGCAATTGATGTGTTGAAATCAGTGTCATCCAACATTTTCATTCCTGTGCCGTCAAAATTGATTCTGTAAATGTGTGTATTGTATGGATTTTCATTAATATTAACTCCATTTGCTTTAAAAAATACTACACGGGCAACATCATCTACTCCGACAACATCTTCAACGTGGAATGCTCCACTAGTTATAGGATTTTTTAATTTACCGTCTATTCCATATAAATATAAATGTGCCCAACCATTTCGTTCAGACCATTGTATAATCTCTTTACCATCACTGACCAATTTAATATCGCGTGTTTCAACATAAGTGTTTAATCTCTCTTCAATAACCACTTTTGCGCTATCTTCTGCTATATTTACTGAGCATACGTCAACACGTTTCAGATCGCGGCTTGTACGGGTCATATAGAAGTTAGAACTATCTCCCAGCCAGATACTTTTGTAATATTTGTCGTATTTATTTTTGTTTTTGAAAGGAAGAGTGGCAATACTGAAAGTTTGATCTTTGAATGCATTTATTTTTATTTGTTTACTACTTTTATCTTCCATGTTGAAGATATAAAGATATTCTTTCGGACCAGGTTCTCCAGGCATTTGATATTTATATGATTCAAGTGTGGGACGTGGGTTGGAAAGTACATTGATAACCCAAAGCTCTTTAACTTTGCTCATATCATACTTTGGAATTGCAAAATGTTTTGAATCAGGAGACCATATGGCACTGACACCTATTCTCTTTGTTGTATCGGTGTTTGTTGTTCCTCTATAGTTATCTCCACCATAATTAAATTCTTTAGTACCGTCAGAAGTGAGTTTGTTCTCGACTATTGTGGAATCTTTTTCATCTTCCATTGCCTTTTTAACATCTGCAATATCCATCCAGTAGATATTATAATTTTTTGAATAGAGTGCAACTTTACCATCTGGTGATATATTTGCCCAATCAGGGTAATCTTTTTCCTCTTCAGCATCAGTTACGTCTTTTAGAGTAGAGGTTTTTAAATCATATTCAAAGCGGAATATCTTTTTTTCTTTCTGCGCAGGAGCCGGCTTTTCCCCATCTTTCAACTCTTTTTTCTCTCCTTTTTTTTCTTTTTTATCAACCATTAATGTACTTTGGATCTCAAAGGTAAATTTTGCATCATCTTTCAATTCCAATTTTCTGATAGGAATATGTTTGGCATCGAAAGGATCTTTGACGATTTCTGTAAGTTGCATTGCCAGTTTATCCATATCAAAAACAGCTTTTTTTGTTTTTAATACAGGGTCTACCACATAATATTGTGTTCCTGCTGGGGTTTTCCACTCATACCAAAATTTATTGGAATTTTTAAACCAATTCGGTCTGAGAAAAGTTGAAAATACCATAGTATTTACTTTCTTGGCTGAAAATTGATCTGCCAACTCGTAATTAGGCTTAGTGACAGGAGTTTGTTGTGCGAAGACTGTTGTGAAAGTCAACATCAGTCCGATGAATAATAAAAATATTTTTTTCATAAGTTTATAGTTAATTCTATATTAATTATTTGTTTTCTCTTAGGACTCTTTCCCACTCGCCAACCTCCATATCGTGAATTTCTCCGTTGTCTATATAGAATCTTATTGCAGTTCTAACAATATGAAAGCCCTGTATCCCGGCAGCTCCGGGATTGATGGTGAGCATATTATATTTTTTGTCATTCATCACCCTTAAAATATGAGAATGTCCACATACGAAAATATCAGGTTTATGTGCATTTATAAGTTGTAATGCCTTGTAATCATATCTACCAGGGAATCCCCCGATGTGCATCATCAATATTTTCTTACCTTCAATGTTAAATGATTGGATGTATGGATGGGCGGATCTTACTTCAATTCCATCACAATTACCATAAACCCCAATAAGAGGTTTAAATTTGGCAATAGTATCTGCGGTAGCAATATTTCCAAAGTCCCCGGCATGCCAAATGACATCAACTGGTTCAAAGAATTTCTTCAGTTTGTCATCAAATAAACAATGAGTGTCGGAAAGAAGTCCGATATAGGGCATTTGAATAGATATTAAAGTTTTATGATAATTTTTTTACGATATAAAAACATAGCCATGGCTACAAATATGGCTACATAAATAAGTGCATATATTAGTGATGCGTATTCGTTATCACCAAATATTGAAACGCAGCAATTTTCATAAAACCAGCGTGATGCACTCATGGTTTTTTCCACTAAAGTTCCATCTTCAGTTGCAGCCATATATTTCCACTTGATAATGCGTCCGAATGTTTTTGCAAATATTCCAGCCATAACGAAAGCAAACAAAGGATTCATTCCCATTGCTTTAAAAGGAGTAAAAGGCTTTTCCTTTCCTTTTACATCTATGAAATATATAAAAAAGGCAAGCATCATTATTGCCCATCCACCAGCATAAAGAACATAGGACCCGGTCCACATAGGTTTATTAATAGGAAGCCAAATACTCCATACTAATCCCAGTCCAAGACAAATCAGAGCTGTAGTATATAATTTGGCTACAGCGTCAATCTTCTGTTCAGTATGCCGTATCATTTGTCCTATGTAATATCCGAGAAGAACGGTAGCTGAACCTGAAATTACTCCAAGTAACCCTTCAGGATCGAATGGGATGCCATATCCTTTATAAACATGATTTTCTCCTAAAAGGGCAATATCTATTTTTCCGGCAATATTACCAGTAAGAGTAGACCAGCCTGGTTCTGAGCCGAATATCATTAATATTATCCAGTGTAGAACAGTTAAGAAAATAATTCCTATAAGAATTTTTTTTGGTTTTTTGAGTAGTAAAGCTAAAAATCCTCCTAAAATATAGCAAAGTGCAATTCTTTGCAATACTCCGAAGATTCTTAAATGATCAAGCCAACTAACATAGTTTTGCCAAAAAGTCATTTCTGAATTAACAGATGTGGGATAGAATGGAAACATGTTAAGAGCCAAACCTACAATAAATATAAGGATACCTCTTTTAACAAGTTTTTTTGAACTTGCAGCATTTAGTGTATCACCGTATTTTGCAAAGGAGAAGGCAAGAGCAACACCGACGCAGAATAAAAAGAAAGGGAAGACAAGATCCGTAGGTGTACATCCACTCCAAGGTGCATGTCTTAAAGGGCTGAAAATATGTCCCCATGTACCGGGGTTGTTTACCATAATCATACCAGCAACTGTCATACCTCTAAGTACATCAAGTGCTACATATCTTTGAGTTTTCAACTGATTCATGAATTTATTTTTTTGTTGACTGGTACAAATGTAATAAAATATAATATTCATTTTATACCTTTGTAGATAAGGTTATCAGATTTATGGAACTTTTTTATTCAAAAAACATATCAAAGGGAGATTGTTT
>JBAXYG010000134.1:0-4686 GCA_041670905.1 Bacteroidales bacterium | reverse complement strand
CTTACCGGTGAAAAAATCATTAATGCTGGTGATGAAATAAATGAAGATATTGCAAATCTTATAGGTTCACTTCCTATTGAACAAGTTGAAATCCGTTCAGTACTTACTTGCGAATCACGCAAAGGTGTATGTGCTAAGTGTTACGGACGCAACTTATCGACTGGAAGAATGGTTGAAAGAGGTGAAGTTGTTGGTGTAATTGCTGCTCAATCAATTGGTGAACCAGGTACTCAGTTAACACTTCGTACATTCCACGTCGGAGGTACTGCATCCAGCATTGCATCCGAAAGTGAAATCAAAGCCAAATATGATGGTCGCCTTGATTTTGAAGAATTGAGAACAATCACTAAAGTAGATAATAACGGCAGCCATGAAATAGTTATCGGACGTACAGCTGAAATGCATATTGTTGACAACAATACCGGAATCACCCTTTCACAATATAATATACCTTACGGTGCAGAATTATTCCAAAAAAATGATACTATCGTTAAGAAAGGTGATATGATTTGTAAATGGGATGCATATAATGCACTTACCATAGCCGAACTTTCAGGTACTGTAGTCTATGATAGTCTAATTGATGGTATAACATACAGAGAAGAGGCTGCTGATGAATATTCTATACACCGTGAAAAAGTAATCATTGAATCACGTGATAAATCTAAAAACCCTACCATAAAAATTACCGATGAAAATGGTAACGATTTAAAACAATATAACTTACCTGTTGGTGCACATATTATGGTTGAAAACGGCCAGGAGATCAAAACAGGTGATATTATTGTTAAGATTCCTAGAGCAATTGGAAAATCTGGTGATATTACTGGAGGTCTTCCTCGTGTAACAGAACTATTTGAGGCAAGAAATCCTTCTAATCCTGCTATTGTGTCAGAAATAAATGGTGAGGTAATGATGGGGAAGAATAGACGTGGAAATAGAGAGATCATTGTTAAATCAAAATCAGGAGAAGAGAAACACTATCTTGTTCCACTTTCTAAACAAATTTTGGTACAAGAAAATGACTATATTAGAGCAGGTATGCCTCTGTCAGACGGCGCAATTTCTCCAAGAGATATTTTGTCGGTACAAGGTCCTATCAAGGTTCAGGAATATATTGTAAATGAGATTCAGGAAGTTTACCGTATGCAAGGTGTAAAAATCAACGACAAACACTTTGAAATTATTGTTAGACAAATGATGCGTAAAGTAGAAATTGTAGATCCTGGTGATACTCGTTTCTTACCGGAACAACTGGTAGATAAGTGGGATTTCATGACAGAAAACGATAATATATATGACAAAAAAGT
The DNA here is from genome assembly GCA_041670905.1 of Bacteroidales bacterium. Lineage (GTDB taxonomy): Bacteria > Bacteroidota > Bacteroidia > Bacteroidales > UBA932 > JBAXYG01. The sequence goes on along the minus strand of JBAXYG010000134.1, from coordinate 3,376 downwards.
AGTTTTAAATTCCGGAGATTCTAAAGAACTTCATCCGGGTCAAATAGTTACTGTACGTAAACTCCGTGATGAAAATTCAATAATGAAACGTCAGGATCTGAAACTTGTCGAAGCACGTGATGCCATTCCGGCAACTTCCGATCAAATTTTACAAGGTATAACTCGCGCAGCTTTGAGAACTAACAGTTTCATGTCTGCAGCTTCATTCCAGGAAACCACAAAAGTATTGAGCGAAGCAGCTATTCATGGTAAAGTAGATACATTGGAAGGATTAAAAGAAAATGTAATATGCGGTCACTTGATTCCTGCCGGTACAGGTCAAAGAAGTTTTGACAAATTGATTGTAGCTTCAATGGATGATTACCAGAGGATGACGGCTAGAGCAAAAAAAGCAGCTGAAGCCGAATAATTTATAGCAAATAAAATATTGCAATCATCTACTTGTGGAATCCGAAAGTAGATGATTGCAATATTTTTATTTTTATTTATTCTTAAAAATTAATTTTTGCGAGATGGCAATTATAAAAGAACTTAACGGCATGAAGCCGGTTATAGGAAAAAGATGTTACATTGCAGACAATGCTGTAATTGTAGGTGACGTTACAATAGGAAACGATTGTAGCATTTGGTATAGTACAGTACTTAGAGGTGATGTCAATACTATTGTTATTGGGGACAGAGTCAATATTCAGGATGGAGCAGTTATTCATACTCTTTATGAAAAATCAGTTGTCGAAATAGGAAATGACGTATCCGTTGGTCATAACGCAATAGTACATGGGGCGAAAGTGGGGAACAATGTATTAATAGGTATGGGGGCTATTCTTATGGATAATGCCGTTATTCCAGATAATACTATCATTGCAGCAGGAGCTGTTGTTCTTAGCAACGAAAAACTTGAACCGGGAATTTATGCCGGTATTCCTGCAAAAAAAGTTAAAGTAGGATCTGAAGCAATCACAAAAGCAGCCTACAATAACGCTCAAGGGTACATGATGTATAAAGAGTGGTTTCTTTCTGAAAATTATAAAGATATTTAGAAATAGAATCATTCTATTTTAAACATAAAAAATATCTACTACAACTAAACAACATTCCTTTGAAGATTTATGTATGTTGCAAAGTGAAATAGATATTTTTTTATTTGCAGGTTAAATTATTGAAAATGCAACAGTCAACCCAGCCATAACAATAGAAACCATAGACATCAATTTAATCAGAATGTTTAAAGCAGGACCTGCAGTATCCTTAAACGGATCTCCAACAGTATCTCCAACAATAGTTGCTTTGTGACAATCAGAACCTTTTCCACCAAGATTACCTTCTTCAACGTATTTTTTTGCATTATCCCATGCTCCACCTGAATTAGCCATAAAAATTGCAAGTACAAAACCTGAACTCAATCCACCAACAAGTAATCCCATAACACCTGAAACCCCCAAAATAACACCTACCAATACAGGAGTTATTATTGCCAAAAGTGAAGGAAACAACATCTCGTGTTGAGCACCTTTTGTTGATATAGCAACACAACGTGCGTAATCAGGAGTAGCTTCACCTGTCAAAATACCTTTTATCTCGCGAAACTGACGTCTAACCTCTTCTACCATTTTCTGTGCAGCACGGCCGACAGCATTGATTGTAAGCCCGCAAAACAAGAAAGACATCATGGCACCGATGAACATACCAACAAGAACTTTAGGATTCATCAGGTTTACCTGATAATACTCCATAAGATCGGGAATTGTAGCTTTTATAACTTCAATCTGATTACCTGCAACAGTAATAAATTCTTGTCCAATATGTACAAGACCTATTTTTATCTCTTCCAGATATGAAGCCAATAAGGCCAAAGCAGTTAAAGCAGCTGATCCAATTGCAAATCCTTTTCCTGTTGCAGCTGTAGTATTTCCCAATGCATCAAGAATATCTGTTCTTTTACGAACTTCAGGATCTAATTTACTCATCTCAGCATTTCCTCCTGCGTTATCCGCAATAGGGCCATAAGCGTCAGTTGCTAAAGTAATTCCCAAAGTAGAAAGCATACCGACAGCAGCAATACCAATACCATACAATCCCATACTTAAATTATTAGCAGTCATAAGATTAGATACATCAAATCTTATCGCAAACAAAAATGCAAAAATTATAGCAAAACCAATAGTAATTACAGGGATTGCTGTTGAAACCATACCCAGTCCGATACCTGAAATAATTACTGTTGCAGGACCTGTTTTTGAACTTTCAGCTACTTTTTTTGTAGGATTATAAGAATGAGATGTAAAATATTCCGTTGACCTACCTATAATTACACCGGCGATGAGACCTACAATTACCGAACATGATATCCACTGCCAATTTTCGAGTTTTAAAAAATAAAGTATTACAAATGTTGATACTGCGATAAGGACAGAGCTCAAATTGACACCGAAACTGAGAGATTTCAAAAGTTGTTTCATTCCTGCATCCTCTTTTGTACGTACAGTATAAATTCCTATTATTGACAAAATAATACCTACAGCGGCAATCAACATTGGAGCAAATACGGCATTAGTCTGAGCAATTTCACCTCTGGAATAAAAAGCAGAAGCACCAAGCGCAGCAGTTGCAAGAATAGATCCACAATAAGATTCATAAAGATCAGCACCCATACCGGCAACATCACCTACGTTATCACCTACATTATCAGCGATAGTTGCGGGGTTGCGCGGATCATCCTCAGGGATTCCAGCCTCAACTTTTCCTACTAGATCAGCTCCTACATCAGCAGCTTTAGTATAAATTCCACCACCTACACGTGCAAATAAAGCCTGTGTCGATGCACCCATTCCAAAAGTAAGCATTGTAGTAGTAATAACCACCATTTTCTGTTCAGGAGAGGTCTCTTTTACAAATGCATCCAATATCATATACCATACTGAAATATCCAATAAAGCAAGACCGACAACTGTGAGCCCCATTACGGCACCTGAACGAAAAGCAATTTTTAAACCGGAATTCAAAGAAGTCCTGGCCGCATTAGCAGTACGTGAAGATGCACTCGTTGCTGTTTTCATTCCGATATAACCTGCCAGTCCAGAAAAAAAGCCACCTGTTAAAAATGCAAAAGGAACCCACGTGTTTTGTACCCCAAATCCATAGGCTAAAACTGCGAAGAAAATAGAAAGAATTATAAAGACAATCAAAACAACTTTGTACTGTTGTCTAATATAAGCCATTGCTCCTTTCTTTACATGAGCGGCTATTTCTTTCATGGTAGGAGTACCTTCGTCTTTCTTTTTCATCTGCCTGTAGAAAATTAAGGCAAATATCAATGCCACAATTGCTGCAATTGGGACTAAATAAAAGAGTGTTGTCATAGATAGTAAATAGTTTG
>JBAXYG010000133.1:0-4708 GCA_041670905.1 Bacteroidales bacterium | reverse complement strand
AGCAGATTCTGACATTATGATTTATATAAATTCTCCTGGTGGAGAGGTCTATGCAGGACTTGGTATATATGATACTATGCAGACAATACAGTCTAATGTTTCAACTATTTGTACAGGTATTGCTGCTTCTATGGCTTCAATTCTTCTTGCTGCAGGAACTGCGGGAAAACGTTCTGCTCTTCCACACTCACGTGTTTTGATTCATCAACCCATGGGTGGTGCTCAAGGCCAAGCTTCAGATATAGAAATTACTGCAAGAGAGATTGTTAAACTAAAGAATGAATTATATGAGGTTCTATCCCTGCATACCGGTAAAAAAATTGAAGATATTGTAAAAGATGCAGATCGTGATTTTTGGATGACAGCTGAAGAGGCCAAAAATTATGGTATGATAGATGAAATTGTAACAAAAAACAAGAAATAGCATGGCGAAGAAAAAGGAGATAAAGGAAGAGGTGTGTGCATTTTGTGGAAGGAGCCAGGATCAGGTAGATCTTCTTATTACTACGGAAAATGCTTCTATTTGTTCTGATTGTGCTTATACGGCTTATAAATATGCTAAAGAGGCACTTAATCCTTCAGAAGACAATATTGAAACAAACGGGAAGGTAGATGGTGACTTAAAATTGTTCAGGCCAAAAGAGATAACTGATTTTCTGGACCAATACGTTATCGGTCAGGACGAAGCTAAAAAATTTCTTGCTGTAGCTGTTTATAATCATTATAAAAGAATCAATAATCATGGGATAGACTTGATTGAAAAATCAAATATTCTTTTGGTGGGGCCAACTGGAACAGGTAAAACACTTCTCGCAAGGACAATAGCTAAGATGTTAAATGTGCCATTTGCAATAGTTGATGCAACAGTTTTGACCGAAGCTGGATATGTGGGAGAGGATGTTGAAAGTATCCTTACCAGATTGCTTCAGGATTCTGATTATAATGTTTCGAAAGCAGAGAGAGGTATTGTTTTTATTGATGAGATAGACAAGATTGCACGTAAGAGTGATAATCCCTCCATTACTAGGGACGTATCTGGTGAAGGGGTACAGCAGGCGCTTCTTAAAATTCTTGAGGGAAGCATTGTAAATGTACCTCCTCAAGGTGGAAGAAAGCATCCTGAGCAAAAAATGATTGCTGTAAATACGGTAAATATTCTTTTTATATGTGGAGGCGCTTTTGAAGGAATTGAGAGACATATTGCTCAAAGGCTAAATACCCAGGTTGTAGGCTTCAGTGCTCAAAAACTAAGGGATAGAATTGATAAAAAAAATCTGATAAATTATATACTTCCTCAGGACCTTCGCTCATATGGGTTGATACCTGAGATAATCGGGCGTTTGCCTGTATTGACTCATCTTAATTCCCTTGATAAAAATTCACTTCTTGCAATACTCACAAAACCAAAAAACGCTCTCATAAAACAGTATGAAGAGTTGTTTGCGTTGGATGGCATTAAATTGACGGTAAAACCTGAAGTACTTGAATTTATCGTTGATACTTCGATAGAATACAAATTGGGAGCGAGAGGGCTGCGTTCTATATGTGAGTCTATAATGCTTGACGCAATGTATGATGCTCCTACAAGCAATAAGAAATCTTTAACTATCAGTTTGGATTATGCGAAGAAGAAGGTAGAAAAATTTTCAGGGAAAATGCAGAGATAAACTATTTCTTATCTCTTTTCTGCCTTTGTTCCCAGCGTTCTTTTGCAAATTGCTGCATATCGCTGACTTCGTCTTTTTCATCTATGATTTCAAGGCCTAGTATTGTTTCAATAATATCTTCAAGGGTTAATATTCCCTGAAAACAGCCATATTCATCAATGATAAGTGCTATTTGTTCTTTTTGTGTAAGAAGGGCTTCCCAAATATCGCTAATTGGAATATTCTCATTAAAATAAGCGATATCTCTTTTTATTTCTCCAAGTGTTACATTAAATTTATCTTCTGCAAGATACTCTAAGGCGACTCCTCTTAAGATATAACCGGTAATATATTCCGGACTGTCACTATATACAGGAATCCTTGAGTGGTGAAGGAAGGAATTGTCTTTGTAAAATTCTTTCAGTATCATACTCTCAGGTGCAATGGCGGAAACTACACGTGGTGTCATTGCATCAGAAGCTTTTATGCTATCTAGTTTTATAAGATTCTGAATTATCTTGTTTTCACTTTGTTCGAATACACCCTCTTCTTCACCTACATTCACCATGGCTGATACTTCTTCACGGCTTACTGTTGCTTCTTGTTCTTTTGGAGAGAAAAGTTTGGTTATCCATTCTGAAACGACTACAAGAGGATAAGTTATGCAAATCAATACCGGAATTGATGTAGCGGCAAAAGCTATTAATGATCTCCAGTAATTTACACCTATGGTTTTTGGGATTATTTCAGAAAAAACCAATATTAATACTGTAACAATTGCTGATATCAGGCCTAAGTAAGTTTCTCCAAAGACTATTGTGGCTTGAGCACCAACTCCAACAGCTCCTAGAGTGTTTGCAATAGTATTTAGAGTAAGGATTGCAGAGATAGGCCTGTCTATATCTTGTTTATATTTTTTTAATCGCATTGCTGACTTTGATCCTTCCTCTTCTTTCATTGAAAGAAAAGATATAGGTGTGGTCAGTAAAACGGATTCCAATACTGAACAAAAAAATGAAATCAGTATTGAGAGTAATAAGTATAGCAGTAAAAGTGCCATTTATGGGCTAAATTAGTTTAATTTATCTCCATTCATTGAGATCAGAAACTCTTCATTAGTTCTTGTGCGTAGCAAGCGGTTTTTCATAAATTCCATAGCTTCTACGGAAGTCATATCTGCAAGATGTTTTCTTAAAATCCAAATGCGGTTGGTATATTCAGGATCATAAAGTAAATCATCTCTTCTTGTGCTGCTCAATGTTACGTCAACAGCCGGGAAAATGCGCTTGTTTGAGAGTTTGCGATCCAATTGCAACTCAAGATTGCCGGTTCCTTTGAACTCTTCAAAGATAACATCATCCATTTTTGACCCTGTTTCAGTAAGGGCAGTGGCTAGAATCGTAAGTGATCCTCCATTTTCAATGTTTCTTGCTGCTCCGAAGAACCTCTTGGGTTTATGTAGGGCATTTGCATCTACCCCACCTGAAAGAACTTTTCCTGATGCGGGCTGTACTGTATTGAAAGCTCTGGCAAGTCTTGTAATTGAATCCAGAAGAATAACAACATCGTGTCCACATTCAACAAGGCGTTTTGATTTTTCCAATACCATGTTTGCAACTTTCACATGTCTATCGGCAGGTTCATCGAAAGTTGATGCGACAACTTCAGCTTTTACACTGCGTTGCATATCTGTCACTTCTTCCGGACGTTCATCAATCAGAAGAACTATCATATATACTTCAGGATGGTTGTCTGCAATAGCATTTGCAATATCTTTAAGTAAAACAGTCTTACCTGTTTTAGGTTGCGCTACAATAAGTCCTCTTTGACCTTTTCCTATAGGAGTGAACAGGTCAACTATACGTATTGATACGTTACTATTATGTCCTGCTCCGGTAATGTTGAATTTCTCTTCAGGAAAAAGGGGAGTTAGAAAATCAAAAGGGACACGGTCTCTGATAAATTCAGGAGAACGTCCATTGATTTTATTAACTTTTATTAAAGGAAAATATTTATCTCCCTCTCTTGGAGGTCTGATCTCTCCTGTAATTGTATCACCAGTTTTAAGAGCAAACAGTTTTATCTGGGATTGTGATACATATATGTCATCCGGTGAATTTAGATAGTTGTAGTCTGATGAACGGAGAAATCCGTAACCATCAGGCATTATTTCCAAAACACCTATTGCTTCAACTATTCCTTCAAATTCAATTTTAGCTTTAGGAGGTTTTTGTTCCTTATGTTCTTTATGATCTTTTTGATCTGTTACTTCAATATTTTCTTCAGAAACAGGTTGCGAAGTCTGAATGTGTGGTCTTTCTTGTTGCTTATGTTTTGGTTGTTGTTGGATTTGCTTCTGTTGTCCTTGCTGAGCCTGTGGCTTTTGCTGAGTTTGTGGCTGTTGCTGTGATTGAGACTGTTGCGGTTGATTCTGTTGAGCTTGCTGAACCTGCGATTGTTGTTGTGGTTGAGGCTGCTGTGCCTGTGATTTTTGTTGAGCTTGCTGAACTTGCGATTGTTGTTGTGGTTGAGGCTGCTGTGCCTGTGGTTGTTGTCTCTTTTGTGCCTGGTTTTCAGATCTTTGTTGAAAATCAATTTCTCCTTGTACCTGTTGTTTAGGATTACCTGGAACATGAGCAGTAGACTGTGGATTATCTTTTTTTATTCTTTTCCTTTGAGTTTTTGGACTACTTTCAACTTTCTTTTGTGGAACCTCTTCTACTTTATTTTTATTTTCAGGTTGAGGTTGGGGCTTATCGGATTTGTTTTCAACAGAAACCTGTGTAGGCTGTTTTTGGGACTGTTGTTTTACCTGTTTTTGTGCTTGAGGCTCTTTTTTTACATTTTGGCGTGGCCTCATTTGGTGGGGTGACTCTTTACTTTGGATAGCTTGTTCATCCAAAATTACATAGATCAACTCATCTTTTGAGATTGATTCTGGCTTTTTGATGTTTAAGTCTTTAGCTATTGCAAACAAATCCTCAGGACTTTTTTTGCTTAATTCTATTATATCGTACATTTATTATTGGGAGATATAAGGACAAAATGATACATGTCCTTGT
>JBAXYG010000132.1:0-4712 GCA_041670905.1 Bacteroidales bacterium | reverse complement strand
GCTTTCTTTTCACTTTTCCAGTACCGGTGAGCGTAAAACGCTTCTTTGCACCGGAATTGGTCTTCATCTTTGGCATAGTTAAAATTTTTAACTTGTTTGTAAATTAATATAATCTAAACCGGAGTTGTCATTCAAACATGAGAACGTAAGGTTTTAATTATTTCTTTTTAATTGGTGCTAACATCATTATCATTCTCTTTCCCTCTAGTTTAGGCATTTGTTCTGCTTTCCCGAATTCTTCCAATTCTACAGCAAAACGCAGAAGTAATTTTTCTCCCTGCTCTGAAAAAAGTATTGAACGACCTCTAAAAAAAACAAATGCTTTTACTTTTGATCCTTCAGACAAAAAACTTTGTGCATGTTTCAATTTAAATTGAAAATCATGTTCGTCTGTATTTGGGCCAAACCTTATCTCCTTTATTACCACCTTAGAAGCATTTGCTTTCTGTTCTTTTGCTTTCTTTTTCTGTTGGTAAATAAATTTTTGATAATTGATTATCTTACATACAGGAGGATCTGCAGTCGGTGATATCTCAACCAAATCCAGGTCCATTTCTTCAGCCATACGAATAGCCTCTGAGAGAGAAAATAAACCTTGTTGTATATTATCTCCAACCACTCTGACTTTTTGAGCGGTAATCTCATGATTAATTTTGGGACCTACTTCCTTCTGTGGTAGTACTCTATTATAAGTCCTTGGCTTATTGGTAGGTTTTGGTCTCGGCGGTCTGTAATTCGTTGTGGCTATAGTTGTATCCTCCTATTTAAATTGTTCATTAATTTCTTTATTGATATTTTCTACAAATTTTTCAATAGATACCATCCCTTCATCACCCACTCCCTGTCTTCTAACTGATACTGAGTTAGATGCCTCTTCTTTCTCACCAACAATCAATAGAAAAGGAATCCTCTTCATTTCATTCTCTCTAATCTTTTTCCCTATTGTCTCATTACGGTCATCTATGGAGGCGCGAATATCGTAATTATTAAGCAATTCGCCAACTTTTTTTGCAAAATCGTTGTATTTCTCACTTAATGGAAGTATAACAGCTTGATCAGGAGTTAACCATAAAGGAAATTTTCCTCCCGTATGTTCTATCAATACAGCAATGAATCTTTCCATAGAGCCAAACGGCGCACGATGAATCATGACTGGACGATATTTCTTATCATCGGCTCCCACATATTCAAGGTCAAATCGTTCAGGAAGATTATAATCAACCTGAATAGTACCTAACTGCCATTTACGGCCAATAGCATCCTTTACCATAAAATCAAGTTTAGGACCATAAAATGCTGCTTCACCCAATTCAATAGTTGTCTTCAACCCCTTTTCCTGTGAAGCTTCTATAATAGCCTGCTCTGCCTTCTGCCAATTTTCATCAGTACCGATATATTTTTCCTTATCTTCAGGGTCCCTTAAAGATATCTGAGCAGTATATTCTTTAAAGTCAAGTGTTTTAAATATATATAAGACAATGTCTATCACTTTACAAAACTCTTCCTTTAATTGATCAGGACGGCAAAAAATATGAGCATCATCCTGAGTAAAGCCACGCACACGAGTTAATCCATGCAATTCCCCACTTTGTTCGTAACGATATACAGTGCCAAATTCAGCGTAACGCAAAGGAAGGTCTTTATATGAATGGGGTTTATTTCTGTATATTTCACAATGGTGAGGACAATTCATCGGTTTAAGTAAAAATTCTTCACCTTCTTGAGGAGTATGAATAGGCTGAAAAGAATCTTTTCCATACTTAGCATAGTGGCCCGAGGTCACATATAATTCCTTTTGTCCTATATGAGGAGTAATTACTGGAAGATACCCATATGATTTCTGTACCTTCTTCAAAAACATTTCTAGTCTTTCACGAAGTACAGCACCTCTTGGCAACCACAAAGGGAGTCCAGGTCCCACTCTTTGAGAAAATGTGAATAACTCCAATTCCTTGCCAAGTTTACGATGGTCCCTTTTCTTTGCTTCTTCAAGGAAAACAAGGTATTCATCCAACATCGATTTCTTTGGATATGTAACTCCATAAATTCTTGTAAGCATCTTATTGTTTTCATTACCTCTCCAGTATGCACCTGCAATTGATGTAAGTTTAACAGCTTTAATCACAGATGTATCACGTAAGTGAGGACCACGACACAAGTCTGTAAATAAACCGTTTGTATATAATGTGATTGAACCATCTTCCAGATCATTAATCAATTCACACTTATATTCATCACCCTTCTTATCAAAAAAATTAAGAGCTTCGACTTTTGATATATCTTTTCTTGTAAATGTCTGTTTTTCACGGGCAAGTTCAAGCATTTTATTCTCAACATTTTTCAAATCAGCTTCAGAAATCTGTCTTTCTCCAAAATCAACATCATAGTAAAACCCAACTTCAATAGAAGGCCCTATACCGAACTTTATGCCAGGATATAGGATTTCAAGAGCTTCAGCCATCAAGTGTGAAGAAGAATGCCAAAATGTCTTTTTAGCCTCTTCGTCATCCCACTTATATAATTTTATTGAAGAATCCTCAGTTATTTTACGATCCAAATCGTATACTATATTATTCACACTTGCTGCCAAAACATCAGCAGCCAAACGAGGACTAATACTCTGTGCTATTTCATAAGCAGTAATCCCTTGTTCATACTCTTTAATGCTACCGTCCGGAAATGTAATCTTTATCATTATATTCTGTTTTTCACTTCAATCAGCAAAGGTAAAATTTTATTTCTTATCTTTGCATGTACAGAAAATTTTTTAAACATTAATGACTATGGATCAAGAAAAGAAATTGAGTCAAAACAGCAACATGTGGAAGAAAGCCGCAACAGACGGTTTAATTTTAGCATCAGTAACAGTGATAATTGTAACACTGAATTCACTTATTGAGACAAAGGTTACAGGAATATTATTTTCAATATTAAAGTTTGCCGGTTCGATATACCTGCTTTATAAATTTATGAAAAAATATTCTCAAGTATCCAACAAACAGTCTACTTTTAAATATGGTTTTTTGACCTGCTGTTTCTCTGCTATTATATGTGCCGCATATACTTTTTTCATGTTGACAGTATTATTTCCTGAAACGGTAACACAAACATTCGACACTATGTTGGAGATGTTCAACGGTTCAGATGAACAACAAAATATTCTTCTAAAAATCGAAGATAATTTTCCTCAACTTATGTTTTTTAGCTCGCTCATTTGGGATATAATTATTGGGTTAATAGTTTCTGCAATAATTTCAAGTTCTATCTCAAAAAATAAAGAATTTTTCCCCACAACTACTGATGTTGAAGAATAATCGTATGGATCTCTCTATAATAATTTCACTCTATAATGAGGAAGAGTCTATCAATGAACTTGTTTTATGGATTAATAAAACATTTGAACAAAAGAACCTTTCATATGAGATAATCATAATAAATGATGGCAGTACAGACTCCTCATGGAAAATAATTGAAAAACTGTCAGAAAATCATCCTGAAATCAGAGGTATTTGTTTCAGGAGAAATTATGGAAAATCAGCAGCTTTATATTCGGGATTTGAAGCAGCATTAGGAGATATTGTTGTAACGATGGATGCTGACCTTCAAGATAGTCCGGAAGAGATTCCTGAAATGATGCGCATGATTAAGGAAGATGATTATGATATTGTTTCCGGCTGGAAAAAGAAGAGACATGACGGAATTTTCACAAAGAATATACCTTCAAAAATTTATAATGCTACTGCAAGAAAAGTTACCGGAATTAAACTCCATGATATGAATTGCGGATTAAAAGCCTATAAAAATGAAGTAGTAAAGAGTATTGAAGTTTATGGTGAAATGCACAGGTATATTCCATATCTTGCAAAAAATGCCGGATATAATAATATAGGAGAAAAAGTAGTAAAACATCAGGCAAGAAAATACGGAAAGAGCAAATTTGGAGTTGACCGGTTTTTTCATGGATTTCTTGATCTTATATCAGTATGGTTTCTTCAAAAATTCGGGAAAAAGCCAATGCACTTTTTTGGGGTTATTGGAACACTTATGTTTATCTGTGGCTTTATCATAGCCATATGGCTTATTATAGATAAATTGATAACTCAGGCCCATGCTTTAGTATACAGACCAGTAACAGAACAACCATTATTTTATATCGCATTAGTGGCAGTAATAGTGGGTGTACAACTTTTTTTAGTCGGTTTTGTCGGAGAACTTATTTCCCGTAACAGTATGGAAAGAAACAAATATGATATTAAAAAAAGAATTCACTAAATTTTCTTTAATTCTTCAACTTTTTCGAAAGCAGCCTTAACATCTTTATTTCCCTCGAACTCGCCTGAAATCTTTGCATATTCATCTTGATTGATGATCTTACATGTTCCATTAAATTTTGCACCTTTTTCAATGCTTAATTTGGTTGCTTGAAGAACCCCTGTATACTCACAGGTATTCATAAGTGTAAGAACATCACTCACAATGATGTTACCTTCCATCTTTCCCCAAATATCAGCATTTGTACAAAAAACATCACCTTTAATCGTAGCTTGTTCCCCTAATACAACTTTCCCTTTAGTTTGAATTTTACCATCAAATTTGCCATCAATTCTAATATCATTCGGCGAAATAAGAATACCCTTTTTTATTTCTGCACCAATAGACAATCGTGTTATTTCGTTAACGTGGGGTGTTGGGGTTACTACCGGTTGATTTTT
>JBAXYG010000131.1:0-4744 GCA_041670905.1 Bacteroidales bacterium | reverse complement strand
TTTAGTGATGTCAATAGCAGGATTTCCCACAATAACAACGTTTGTGCTTCCACTTGTTGTTATTATCATTGAATAATTATGGGTTTTATTATACTCAATTAGAAAAGATTTTATGGCATCCATAACTGTATTGTTCAATACATACTCTTCTTCCTGAAGTTCTCTTTGCCTTTGATTTGCGAGACTTTGAAGATCTTCCTGACGCTTAAGTAGAGACTTTTGTTGTTGTTCAGCAGTAGAACGAGTTAGAAGGCCTTTATTGATTTGATTTTCAAAAGATTTGCCATCGCTTTCAAGCTTTCTTCCTTTTTTTGATAAGTCATCTTGAACAGATTGTGCTTTACTTTCGAAAGCAGAACGTAAATCATTAAACATATCATATTGTATGATTAGAGAATCAATCTGAACATATACGATATCTCCGGCAACAGCACTGGTTTCTTTTTCAGATACAGAAGCCTTTTTTATGTTTTTATTTGGGCCTATTAAAAATAAAACCAAAAGAGTAGCCGATATAACTAACGCTACAATACTGAGAATTAGAGGTGTTTTTTTCATAAAATTTATAAATATTATTTTAATTATTTTATAAGAATATCAACAAAGGTAATTAAAAATTATTTAACTCTTTTAAATATGATTTAATAGTATTTTCCAATCCTAGGTATATCGCATCACAAACCAAAGCGTGACCGATTGACACTTCTAGAAGCCCCGGGATAATATTGCTGAAGTAACGTAGGTTAGTTAGATTGAGGTCATGTCCGGCATTAATACCTAGACCGCATCTTATTGCCTCTTCTGCTGCCTTGAAGTATGATTTAATAGCTTTTTCGCGGTCAATATCATAATTTTTAGCATAAGCTTCCGTATATAATTCTACTCTGTTGCATCCCGTCTCAGACGCATAACCAATCATTTCCGGGTCTGGATCAATAAAAATAGAAGTCCTAATTCCTTCTTTATTGAAAACCGAGCATACATTTTTAAGATAATTCTTGTTCTTTTTTGTATTCCAGCCTGCATTTGAGGTTAGTACATTTTGTGAATCAGGAACAAGTGTAACCTGTGCGGGATGGACTTTCAATACTAAATTTACAAAAGAATCGATAGGGTTTCCTTCAATATTGAATTCTGTAGTTAAGTTTGGTTTTAATATAGTAACATCATCATATCTTATATGTCTTTCATCTGGTCTTGGATGAACTGTGATTCCTTGTGATCCAAATCTCTCACAGTCCAATGCAACTTGTAGTACATTTGGTATGTTTCCACCTCTTGCATTCCTTAAAGTCGCAAACTTATTAATATTTACACTTAGCTTTGTCATATTTTACAAATGTAAATAATTTTGGCAAAATTGTATATAAAATGGTACATTTGGCAAAATTATAGGATAAATAATGAAGATAGCACTTTTTGGAAGAGAAATTGGTAAAAACAATGAAAAAAAATTTAAAATTTTTATTGATGCCGTTATCGATAAAGGTGCAGATTTATGTTTTTATAATGAGTTTTATAATAATCTTCCGCAAACCAGTTTAAAGTCGATAAAAAAAACGAAATTATTTTCATCTGCAGCCGATCTACCTGAAGATGTAAATCTTTTTTTGTCATTAGGAGGTGACGGGACATTTCTTACTTCTCTGGCATTTGTCCGTGATAGATCCATTCCTGTTGCAGGAATTAATTTTGGACGATTGGGATTTCTTACAACTGCAAAAGTAGAGATTGGTGAAAATAAGTGGATTGATGATTTGTTGAATGGCTGTTTTTCTATTGAAAAAAGGGCGCTTATTAAACTTAAATCACCGTCAGTACAAAAAGAATTTTATCCATATGCAATAAATGAAATATCTATTCAAAGACAGGATTCTGTAATGCTATCAATCGAAGTTAGAATAAACGGAATGGGACTTCCGCAATATTGGGCTGATGGTCTTGTGATAGCAACACCAACTGGAAGTACGGCGTATTCGTTAAGTGTAGGAGGGCCTATTGTATTGCCGGATTCACAGGTTCTGATAATTGCTCCTATTGCTCCTCATAATCTGAATGTAAGACCACTTGTCGTTCCTATAGATTCTACTTTGGAAGTTATTGTTCATTCTCAAAAGAGAGAAGCAATTGTTACTATGGATAACCGTTCGTTTGTTGTTGCCTCAGGAGAAAAAATGATTATATCTAAAGGAGAATACTTCTTTAACTATGTTTCTCTTTTTGATTCTAATTTTATAGGTGCTTTAAACGATAAATTGCTTTGGGGTGAAGATAAACGGAATAATTCAAAAAATTAAAGTAGATACAGATGGTACCGGTTCATGTTACAATAATAATGGATGGAAATGGTCGTTGGGCACAGCAGCAAGGAAAAGAGAGGTTGTTTGGGCACAATGTGGGAGCTGAAAGTGTAAGGGCTTGCTGTGAATTTGCTGTTGAAAAGGGAATAAAATTTTTGAGCCTTTTTGCTTTTTCGGAAGAAAATTGGGATAGACCAATGAGTGAGATTGAAGGATTGATGACATTGATGCTTGATTCTATTCTTGGAGAAAGGGAAACTTTCAGAAAGAACAATATCCGTTTCAGGGTTATTGGAGATCGTAGTAAGTTATCTGAAAAATTGATTACCAATATTGATGAAGTTCAAAAAGAAACTGAAGACAATAAAGTTCTTACTTTGATAATTATGCTTAGTTATAGCGGAAAATGGGATATTATTCAGGCGGCTAAAAAATATGCTGCTGATGTTATTTTGGCAAATAAAAACGGAAATAAAAATTTTAAATTGGATAATGATCTTTTTTCAAGTTATTTAAGCACTTGTGGTATCCCTGATCCAGACTTGCTGATAAGGACAAGTGGTGAACAAAGACTCAGTAATTATATGCTTTGGCAATGTGCTTACACTGAATTTTATTATACTGAAGTACTTTGGCCTGATTTTCGCAAAAATGAGTTTCAAATGGCGTTGGAGTGCTTCAATAATAGAGAAAGACGCTATGGTAAAATTAAATAAAAGATTATCTTTGCAAACTTATTCACGAACAGTTTAATGAAATTTTTAAAATCATTCCTCATCTTATTAATGTTATTGCCTTTTATTTTAAAGGCACAAGACGTAACAACATCACTACCCATCGAAGTTGACTATAATAATCCTAAAACCTATATAATTGGTGGGGTTACTGTTGAAGGGATTAAGTATCTTAATCAAGACCAGATTATTGCTCTTACAGGCATGCAAACTGGAGATCAGATAACAGTTCCGAGTGAAGAACTTTCTTCTGCTCTTAAAAGAATATGGATGCAACGCTATTTCTCTGATGTTGCTCTTTATATTGATTCTTTATCACCTGCAGGAGATACAGCTTTTTTGAAACTGAAACTTACAGAGCGGCCAAGAGTAAGCAGATGGGATTTTTCCGGAATAAAAAACTCAGAAAGGGATGACCTTAAGGAAAAGCTTAATCTACGTAGAGGGGGTGCTTTATCAGAATATGTAATTTCTTCTTCAATTGGCGTTATAAAGAATTACTTAAAAGAAAAAGGTTTTTTAAAAGCGGAAGTGTCTATAATACAGGCAAATGATTCAATAATTAAAAATGCTGTCAGAGTAACATTTGATGTAAAAAGGGGACCGAAAGTTAAGGTAAAGGAGATTACTTATGAAGGGGTAGGTGAGTTGTCAAAATTCAAACTGGACCATTCAATGAAGAAAACAAAAGACATGAAGTGGTACAATTTTTTTGTTTCCAAGAAATTCAATGAGGATGAGTATGAGAATGACAAGCAATCTTTAATTGATGTATTCAAAGAAGAAGGGTACAGAGATGCAAAAATATTAAAAGACTCCGTATATTATCTTACAGAGGGCAGAATGGGTATTCATTTTATTGTTGAGCAGGGGAAAAAATATTATTTTAGGAATATAACATGGACAGGAAATTCCGAATATGCAGCTGAAGATCTTAATTTATTACTCAAATTAAAGAAAGGGGATGTATATGATGTGGTAACTATGCAAGAGAGATTATTTGGTGGGGGAAAAGAGAATGAAATGGCTGTTTCAAAAGCGTATAGAGATAAAGGATATTTATTTTTTAATGTTGTCCCGGTAGAATTAAATATTGATGCAGATTCTGTTGATGTTGAAATGAGAGTTGTTGAGGGAAAACCTGCTACATTCAATAACATTATTATTAATGGTAATACAATTACAAATGAAAAAGTTGTAAGACGTGCAGTGTTTACTCGTCCAGGATATTTATTTCGCCAGACTGATTTTGAACGTTCTATACGTGAAATAGCTTCTATGGGTAATTTTGATGCTGAAAAGGCTGCGGATCCGGACTTTGGATATAGTATAATGCCTAATCCGATGAATAATACTGTAGATATTGCTTATAATGTTGAAGAAAAGGCTGACAGTAAGTTTGAGCTCTCTGGCGGTTGGGGTGCAAGTACTTTCGTTGGTACTTTAGGTGTGAGTTTTAATAACTTTTCTGCTGGTAATCTGTTTAGAAAAGAAGCATGGAGACCGGTTCCTCTTGGCGATGCACAGCAGTTGGCTGTCAGATTCCAGACAAACGGGACATATTATACTGCTTTGACTGCAAGTTTTGTTGAGCCGTGGTTGTTTGGTAAAAAACCTACTTCTTTAAATATTTCAGCATATTTTACACGACAAACCAATTCTTATATGTCTTATTATTACACTATTCTTAATAATGATGAATACATGGAG
>JBAXYG010000130.1:0-4749 GCA_041670905.1 Bacteroidales bacterium | reverse complement strand
TTTTACGCATGCTACTCCGGCTCCTTCTTGCCCACGATTGTGCTGTTTCTCCATCATTAGATAGAGTTTTTGAAGCCCGTACATCCATGTTCCGTATTTTGTGTAATAATAATCGAGAGGTTTTAGAAGTCGAATCATTACGATGCCACACTCATGTTTAAGCTGTTCCATATTTTTGAGAGATTATTCGAGGGCAAAGGTAAAAAATCCCGCCATAACAATAGATGTTAAATATAAAAAAAATGAGCTATTCTCCAAACAAGAACAGCTCATTTAATGAATAATAAAAATTATTCGTTTGTTTCTTTATTTGCGCGAGGACGACGATCTCCACGATCATTACTGCTACGTCTCCTATCGTTGGTACGGGCACCACTACGACGACGATCACCATGATCACTGCGTGGGCGGTTGCCTTGGTGTTCACCTGTAGTTGAAGCATTTGCTGCTATGCCTGCATTAGGAGATAAGTCACGTTTGCCGTAAACTTCACCGTTGCAAATCCATACTTTGATACCTAATAAACCAACTTTTGTATTGGCTTCGGCTAAAGCATAGTCGATATCTGCACGGAAAGTGTGAAGAGGCGTACGACCTTCTTTATATAATTCGCTTCTTGCCATTTCTGCACCACCCAAACGACCGCTGATCAATACTTTGATACCTTCAGCGCCCATTCTCATTGTTGAGGCGATAGACATTTTTATGGCTCTACGATAAGAAACTCTGCCTTCTACCTGACGTGCAATATTGTTGGCCACGATATTAGCATCAATTTCAGGACGTTTTACTTCAAAGATATTGATTTGAACATCTTTGTTGCAGATTTTCTTTAATTCTTCTTTAAGTTTATCTACTTCTTGTCCTCCTTTACCAATGATAACACCTGGACGAGCAGTATGGATAGTTACTGTAATAAGTTTCAAAGTACGTTCAATAACTATCTTTGATAAGCTTGCTTTTGCAAGACGGATATTAAGATATTCACGAATCTTTGAATCTTCAAGAATTCTGTTAGCGTAATCTCCGTACCAGTTAGAGTCCCAGCCGCGGATGATACCTATTCTGTTGCTTATAGGATTAGTTTTTTGTCCCATATTATTCTTCCTCCTTTACTGGTTTATTCTTAACACCAAGTATGATAGTCACGTGATTTGAACGCTTGCGGATGCGAGCTGCGCGACCTTGTGGTGCTGTACGGATACGTTTTAATGAACGGCCTTGTCCAACCATGATTGATTGAATAATAACATTGCCGTTTTCTAACTCTTTACGATCAGCTTCATTTTTGGATTCCCAGTTTGCAATAGCACTGCGAATACATTTTTCTAAACGAATTGAAGCCTCTTTCTTTGAATATTTTAGAATATCCAAAGCATGGTTTACCTCCTCACCTCTTATGATATCTGTAACTAAACGCATCTTACGAGGTGAAGTAGGAACATCATTCAGCTTAGTAATAGCTGTCTGTTTCTTTATTTCTTTTAGCCTATCGGCCATTTCTCTTTTTCGAGCTCCCATTGTAATCTCTTTATTAATTTATTAACGATTACCCGAGTGACCTTTAAAGGTGCGTGTCGGTGCAAATTCGCCGAGTTTATGACCAACCATATTCTCTGTAACATATACCGGAACAAACTTGTTTCCGTTATGAACAGCGATAGTGTGCCCTACGAAGTCGGGGGAAATCATACTGGCGCGAGACCAAGTCTTGATGACTTCTTTTTTCTTACCACCTTCATTCATGGCAAGAACTCTTTTTTCCAAACTGTCCTGAATATAAGGACCTTTTCTTAGTGAACGACTCATAATCTTCTAAAGTTTTATTCCGTTATTTTTTCCTTCTTTCTATAATGAAATTATTAGAAGTCTTCTTAGGGTTACGAGTCTTGTATCCCTTAGCCAGTAATCCCTTACGAGAACGTGGGTGTCCACCTGATGCGCGTCCTTCACCACCACCCATAGGGTGATCTACAGGGTTCATTACTACACCACGGTTACGAGGTCTGCGACCCAGCCAACGTTTACGTCCGGCTTTACCATGAGACTCTAAATTGTGATCAGGGTTAGATACTGTACCAACAGTAGCGCGACAAGTAACCAAAACCATTCTTGTTTCGCTTGAAGGCAAACGAAGAATAGCATGACCACCTTCACGTGCAGTCAATTGAGCATAGGTTCCTGCGCTGCGAGCTATAGCGGCACCGCAACCGGGACGAAGTTCAATGTTATGTACAAGTGTACCTAGTGGAATTTCTGATAGAGGAAGAGTGTTACCTATTTCAGGAGCGATTCCGGAACCGGAGGCAATTACTTGACCTACTTTGATTCCGTTAGGAGCTATGATATAGCGTTTTTCTCCGTCTGAGTATACTACCAAAGCAATGCGTGCACTGCGGTTTGGATCGTATTCGATAGTCTTTACAGTAGCGGTGTATTCGTCTTTATCGCGTAAAAAGTCAATAACACGATACATTTTTTTGTGTCCACCACCCATATAACGCATTGTCATTTTACCCTGATTATTACGACCACCTGATTTGTGGATAGGTGCTAATAATGATTTTTCAGGAGTAGAACATGTGATATCATCAAATGCGCTGATTATTTTATTTCTTTGACCGGGTGTTACCGGTTTAAATTTACGTACTGCCATTGCCTTAAATGTTACTATAGAAATCTATCTTATCATCTCCGGCCAAAGTTACAAATGCTTTTTTAAAGTGATTTGTACGGCCTGTTAATACGCCTGCTTTTGTGAAGCGGCTTTTATGTTTTCCGTGGTAGTTAGCAGTATTGACATCCGTTACTGTTACTCCATACATCTGTTCAACCGCACTTTTAATCTCAATTTTATTTGCATAGCGGTCAACAATAAAACCGTAACGACTCAATTTTTCGCCTAGAATCGTCATTTTTTCAGTTACTATTGGCTTAATTATAATTCCCATCGTTCTTTTTATTATTTACGTCTTTCTACGAGAATGTCCTGAACTCCATCAACCAATACCAAATGATTTGCATTCATTAAGATATAAGTGTTGATTTCGTCTATAGTAACAACTTTAACTTCCTGTAGGTTGCGGGACGATAAGTAAATATTGTTTGAATTTTCGGGAAGCACAACAAGAGTTTTTCTACCATAAGCTTTAAGATTTTCGAGAATCTTAATAAAATCTTTTGTCTTGGGAGCTTCCATTGTAAATGGCTCAACAAATGTAATTGCGTTTTCTTTTACTTTATATGATAAAGCGGAGAAACGAGCTAATTGTTTAAGCTTTTTATTTAATTTAAAGCGGTAGTCACGAGGTTTTGGACCGAATACTCTACCACCACCAACATAAATGTTGGATTTGATGCTACCGTGGCGAGCTCCACCGGAACCTTTTTGGCGTACAACTTTTTTAGTACTGAATGATACTTCCCAACGTTCTTTTGTCTTACTTGTACCTTGGCGTTGATTTGCAAGGTATTGTTTAACGTCAAGATAAATAGCATTGTCATTTGGCTCAATGCCAAAGATTGCATCATCAAGAATAACTTCTTTTTCTGATGCTGTTCCATCAATTTTATAAACTGCTAATTTCATAGACGCTTAATCCTCCACAATTACATAAGAACCTTTTGCTCCAGGGATAGAGCCTTTTACTAATAATAAGTTGTTTTCAGGGATAAGTTTAATCAATTCAAGATTTGTAACCTTAACTCGATCGCCACCCATACGGCCAGCCATTCTCATACCTTTAAAAACTCTTGATGGCCAAGAAGATGCGCCCAAAGATCCGGGAGCACGTAATCTGTTATGTTGGCCATGTGTTTGTCCTCCGACTCCGGCAAATCCATGACGTTTTACAACGCCCTGAAATCCTTTACCTTTTGATTCTCCGACAACATCTACCCAAACTGTGTCTTTAAAGACATCAGAAATGGTGATAAGATCACCTAACTTAAATTCTTGTTCAAAACCTTTGAACTCAACGAGTTTACGTTTAGGTGTGGTTCCTGCCTTCTCAAAGTGCCCTTTTAGGGGCTTGCTGGCGTGCTTTTCTTTAATATCGTCATAGGCAAGTTGTACAGCGGCATAACCATCTTTTTCTACTGTACGAATCTGCGTAACAACACACGGACCAGCCTCAATAACGGTGCATGGAATATTTTTCCCATCAGCACCGAAAACGGATGTCATTCCGATTTTCTTTCCAATTAATCCAGGCATTGGTTGTTAATTTGGTGTAAATTAATATATTATAACTTTCCGCACATTTTTTGCGGGCTGCAAATATACGATTAAAATGTTAATAAACAATAGGTTTTATTAAAACTATATTTGTTTTATGAATTCTAAATGTTTAATTTGCATTAGGCAAAACGTAATATGAATATCCGTAATTAGCCTAAAATGGTTATAAAATTGATGGTAGTCATATCTGTCTCAATACCAATTAATAGTTTGAAAGGCAAAACAAAGGAGAAAAATATAGTGAAACTAGCCTTGAGAGAAAAATCATAAATATTGATTTAAAAACGCTTAAGTTTACTATGGAACTGCTTAAAGTTTCTTTTGTATATATAGAAGTAAGTTAGGCTAAAGGATATTAGTACTCATTTCATTAAAATCATATCTGGTTTTGGACTTTTAATTGAATGGAGATATTACAAAGATGGAAAGGCCTGGCTTTGTAAAATAACACAAAAAAAGAGAACAATTGTATGGATTTCGCTGTGGGAAAGCTTTTTTAAATCAAGTTT
>JBAXYG010000129.1:0-4800 GCA_041670905.1 Bacteroidales bacterium | reverse complement strand
GTTGATTCAAATGAACTTTCATTTAAACTTGCTGCACGTAATGCCTTCAAAGAGGCATTTAAAAAAGCCGGTCCTAAGATTATGGAACCTATATATAATATTGAAGTACTTGTTCCGGGAGATTGCATGGGTGATGTGATGTCTGATTTACAAAATCGTCGTTCAATAATTGAAGGCATGAGCTCTTTAAAAGGATTTCAGGTTCTTAAGGCCCGTGTTCCTCTTGCAGAACTTTACAAATATTCAACTACATTAAGCTCTCTTACTTCAGGCCGTGCTACATTCTCTATGATTTTCGCTGACTTCCAACAAGTTCCTTCAGATGTTCAAGATAAGCTGCTTAAGGCTTACGAAGAAGAAGATAAAGAAGAATAGCTGTAGAAAGAAAATATAGGTCAGGTTTATCTGTTCTTGTATGATGATGATTAAAGCAAATAATATTGAGAAGTCTTTCGGACCACTAAAAGTTTTGAAAGGAATTAACCTTCAGGTTTCTAAAGGAGAAGTGATAAGTATTGTAGGGGCTAGTGGGGCAGGAAAATCAACGCTTCTGCAAATTCTGGGTTCACTTTCAAGTCCTGATAAAGGGAGTGTTGAAATAGATGGAGTGGATATTTTTGCTCTTTCAGATCAAAATATGGCAGCTTTTCGCAATGATAAAATAGGATTTGTTTTTCAGTTTCACCATCTTCTCCCTGAATTTACCGCAGTTGAAAATGTAATGATTCCGGCTCTTATTGGGAAAAAAGGAAAAAAAGAGGCACATGATAGTGCGGAAATTCTGTTAAAAGAGTTAGGACTGGGAGATAGACTACAACATAAGCCCTCTGAACTTAGTGGAGGAGAACAACAGAGGGTTGCACTTGCAAGAGCTTTGGTAAACAATCCTTCTGTATTATTTGCAGATGAACCTTCAGGAAATCTTGATAGTAAAACCAAAAGAGAAATACATCAATTATTTTTCGATTTACGGGACAAGTTTGGGATAACAATCGTAATTGTTACACATGATAAAGAATTGGCAGCCCTTTCAGATAGAGAACTTGAGATGAAAGATGGAGAATTCAAATGAGTGAATTCAAATTCAAGCAATTTTCAGTTAAAAATGAATCGTCAGCGATGAAGGTAAATACTGACGGTGTTTTGCTTGGCGCTTGGATGAATATTGGAAGAGAAGAGAAACAATTGCTTGATATTGGGACTGGTACTGGCGTAATTGCTCTTATGGCCGCGCAACGGAGTGCGGCCATGAGAATAAGTGAACGTTCAATATATGCAATTGAAATAGATTCGGTTTCCTCACAGGAGGCTGAATTTAATTTTGAAAACTCTCCATGGCGGGATATGTTAAGAATAGAAAATGTTTCCATACAAGATTTTTCCAAAGAATGTCCGATAAAATTTGACCTTATTTTTACAAATCCCCCATATTTTATTGATTCACTTAAAGCTCCACAAAAAAGGAGAAACGTGGCCAGACATACTGATCTTTTGTCTCACCAGGATATAATTAAATCTGTTAATAGTCTAATTTCTCCAAATGGAAGATTTGCATTAATACTTCCTTCAGGAGAGGCTCAACAGTTTATAACGGAATCTGGTCAGTTCGGATTCAGACTTTGCAGAATATGTAAAGTAAAGACGACACTTGATTCTGATCCAAAGCGATATCTTATGGAATTTTATATTAAAAAAGGATGTCAAGAATGTGTTGACGTTGCTGATGACATCCCTTATCAGGAATTAGTTATAGAAACCGAAGAATATAAATCTCTTACAAAAGATTTTTACTTAAATTTTTAATTATTAAAATCGACGTTATCTTCATCTTTTGATTTAGGAGGAATTTGTGTTTTAGGTACATTTGAATCAGGACTCATTTTCCTGAGTTTATATATCATTTTCATTCGAAATTCTTCTTCTGCAACATAAAGTTTTGCTACTTTTTTTATAGGAAGAACTTTTTCAAATTCTTTAAGATATCCTGACATGATTTTCATCTCGGCTTCAGTATTATAATTATAATTCATTACAAGTTTTTGTACTTCAGCATCCGAAAGTCCCTCTGTTTTAGGATTTTTTAAAAGAAATAGAGATTTAAGTGTTTCTTTATGAGCTTTTTGTGATTCTTTCCAAAAGGAATTATAAACTGGCCAAAATAATTGTGCTTCTTCAGGTGTAAGATCTAATTCTGAAGTGAAGAAGGCTATTTTTTCACTTTGAATATTGTTTTTTTGATGGAAATTATTTTTTCCATTTTGAGCAAAGCCGCTGAAACAAAGCAGCGTAATTAACCCAAGTAGTAGTATTCTTTTCATATGTGTATATTATGATTGATGTTTCAAAGTTATTCTAATGAGGCATAAAGGTATGCCAGATCAGTAGAAGATAAGTGGTTTAATAGATAAGAGACAATTTCTTCTTCATCTAATGTCTCTTCTTCCGAAATTAAGGAAGAATCAGAATTTTCATAATAATCAATAAAGTTAGTATTAATATACCCTGATTCTATTATTGCCATATCGGTAGGCACCTCTTTAATGGTCTTTACATTGTTTGTCAGAGATATTACTCCATAGCCTATTCCATAAATTATAATAAAAGTGAATGCTAAAGCAAATGTCGGCTTAAGTATCTTCCAAACACTCTTTTCTTCTTTTTTTGAAGTTATAAGAATATGAATATCATTCTCGAGTTTGGAAAAATAACCCTCAGGAACGGAGAAAGGATTTTCTCTCATACCCGGATTTTCTAAAATGTTATTTTGTTCTTCTTTCATGTATTCTATTAGACGAAATTGATTATTAAAGGTTTAATTCAAAGAATTAAATCTGAGGGTTACATATCTAATGTCTCTTTTAGATATGCTTTTATTTTATTGTAGGCATGGTGATAAGAGGCTTTTAGAGAGCCTACTGAAATACCAAGAATTTCTGATATTTCTTCATATTTCATTTCATCGAAATATCTCATATTGAAGACTATACCTTGTTTTGTGGGAAGTTTTGCAATGGCCTTGTTCAATGCTATTTTAATTTTATCTTCATTGAAATAAGGATCGGCAATAAGCTTGTTTTCCAATTTAGATGAATAATCACTCATAGAAAGAGCACAACGTAGCTTCTTTTTGTTTAAAAAAGTAATTGCTTCATTTGTTGCTATACGGTATAACCAAGTGTAAAGTTTTGAATCTTCACGAAATGAACCGAGTGAATTCCAAACCTTGATAAGGGTGTTTTGCAACAAATCATTAGCATCATCATGGTCACAAACAATCTTACGGATGTGCCAATAAAGCCTTTCATTATACTTTCGCATAATTAGATTGAATGCTTGCTGTTCTTCCCCTGCTCGGTAAAGGTTTAAAATTTCGGTATCTTCCATTTTTTTAAGTTTTGCTAAGTATGAGATGTATAATGAAACATCTCTTGTGAGCACATATTGTGCCGCTTAGTTTTAATCTTATTTACATTTTCGAGAACAAACTTTTTTTACTGCAGAAATAATGTGTACTCTGTCAAGTCCGTAAGCTTCCATTAATTCTGCAGGTTTCCCGCTTTGTCCAAATTTGTCGTTAACAGCAATAAATTCCATTGGAGTTGGTTTAACGCGGGCCAAAAATCCAGAAACAGCTTCTCCCATACCTCCTGCTATTAAATGTTCTTCCGCGCACACTAAAGCACCTGTTTTTGACACAGATTTTAAAATTGCTTTTTCGTCCAAAGGTTTTATAGTGTGTATGTTTAATAACTCCACAGAAAATCCTTCAGCCTCTAGGACTAACGCTGCCTGTATTGCCTCCCAAACCAAGTGTCCTGTTGCTATAATGGTAACGTCCAATCCTTCAGAGAGCTTTATTGCTTTTCCGATTTCTAATTTTTGATTTTCAGGGGTGAAATTTGGAACTGATGGACGTCCAAAACGGAGATAGACAGGGCCAAAATAGTTTGCGGCCGCAATTGTTGCCGCCTTTGTTTGATTATAATCGCATGGGTTAATGACAACCATTTCAGGTAACATTCTCATCAGCCCAATATCCTCCATTGTTTGGTGTGTTGCTCCATCTTCTCCTAAAGTAATTCCGGCATGAGAGGCAGCTAGTTTAACGTTGTTATTTGAATAACAGATAGATTGCCTCACCTGGTCGTATACGCGGGATGTTAAAAAATTAGCAAAAGAGCCTGCGAAGGGAATATATCCACTTAAAGCAAGACCTGCAGCAGCTCCAATCATATTTGCCTCTGCGATTCCGCATTGAAAAAATCTTTCCGGATTTTCCTTTGCAAATTCATCCATTTTTAAAGAACCGGTAAGGTCTGCACAAAGAGCTACAACTTTTGGATTTGTTCGTCCGAGTTCTGTCAGTGCCGCTCCAAATCCTGATCGGGTATCTTTGTTTCCTGTATTAATATATTTTTTCGTATCATAATTTTTTAATCAAAATCTCCTAAAGTCTCTTCAATTTGAGATAAGGCTTGTTCACATTGCTCTACGGATGGATTTTTTCCATGCCATTTGCATGTCCCGGCCATAAAGTCAACACCATGTCCCATTTCTGTTTTAAATAGAATCATGATAGGTTTTCCTTTCCCTTTTATTTTTTTTGCTTTTGTAAATGCTTCAGAAATGGAATCAAAATCATGCCCGTTGGCAACAATGCATTCCCATCCGAAGGCGTTCCATTTTTCTTCAAGATTACCAAGACTTTGTACTTGCTCGGTAGTCCCGTCAATTTGTTGATTATTCCAGTCTGTCATAGCAATCAGATTATCAACTTTATGATGTACAGCAGATGCAGCT
>JBAXYG010000128.1:0-4876 GCA_041670905.1 Bacteroidales bacterium | reverse complement strand
GGCCTTCTAAATGGCGTTGATTATGATGCCAGAATGGAAATTAATGGATGGGATAAGCCAGGATTTAATGATGAAGGATGGACACCTGCCAAAGTTTACCCAGGAACAGATGCAAAAATTGAAGCCTACGTAGGGTCTCCTGTCAGAAAGATAATGACTCTTACGGCAAAAAGCGTTAGCGAGCCTGCATCACATGTTTATGTCTATGATATGGGGCAAAATATGGTGGGAATCCCTAGCATACGAATTATTGGTAAAAAGGGGCAAAAAATCACTTTGAATTTTGGAGAAATGATATATCCGGAAACCATTCCTACTGATCCTGTTAAACCGTACACTGTTGAAATGTATAAACAGAAAAAGGGTTTCGCATATACAGAAAATTATAGAAGTGCATTATCTACTGATAGATATATTTGCAAAGGAGATAAAAACGGTGAAATTTTTGAGCCAGAACTAACTTCTCACGGTTTTAGATATATTGAAATTCATGGTCTGGAAAAACCTATTCCATTAGAAGATGTAAAAGGAATAGTTCTTGAATCAATTGGTGAGCAAAAAAGTCACTTTAATACATCAAATAATAATATCAATAGGCTTTTTGAAAATATAATTTGGGGAGAAATGGGTAATTTTCTCTCAATCCCGACTGACTGTCCTCAAAGAGATGAAAGAATGGGGTGGATGGGTGATGCTCAAATTTTTGCACGCACTGCAACATATAATATGAATGTGGATCAATTCTATACTCGATGGATGAGAACAATACGTGACAACCAAAGCGAAGATGGTAATTATACGAACTACACACCCGTAGTAGGTATCCCTCCAACAGGAGGAATTCATGGCGGAGGTGCAATGGGATGGTGCGACGCAGGAGTTATTGTTCCTTGGCAAGTATATTTACAATATTCAGACTTAAGAATTCTTGAAGAACATTATGAATCTATGGTTCGTTTTATGGATTATCTTGAAAAACGTGCAGTAAATAGTATTCAACCCCAAGGAGGATTTGGTGATTGGCTTGCATTAGATGGAACCCCAACCTTACTCACTAATACGGCTTATTCAGCATATGACGCACAAATTATGACCCGCATTGCTAAAATACTTGGCAAAGAAAAAGACGCAGCAAGATTTGAAAGAATGTACAACGATATCAAAGAGACATTTAATAAGGTTTTTGTTGATGAAAATGGATATACATTCTGTCCTAAAGCAGAGAAATTTTTCAAAAATGTGGTTCCTGAGATATTTCCTACAGGAGCTGGATTAAGCAAAAATGGAGCAATTGTAAATACTCAAACATCATATGTGGTTCCGATGCAATTTGGTTTATTTAACGATAAGAACAAACCTTTAGCTATTAAACACCTGAAAGAATCTATTAATAAAATGGATACCTGCCTTACTACCGGTTTTATTGGTACTCCGTATTTGAATTTGGTTCTTTCTGCATCAGGAAATGATCAACTTGCGTATGCATTGTTTGAACAGACGTCATATCCTTCATGGTTATACCCGGTATTACAAGGAGCTACTACCATATGGGAACGCTGGAATTCATACACTTTTGTAAACGGATTCGGTCCTGTTGACATGAACTCATTTAACCATTACTCATATGGGGCTATTCAAGAATGGATGTTTTCATATATGCTAGGAATCGAGCAGGATATGGAAAATCCCGGATATAAACATTTTTATCTGCAACCTCGCGTTGGAGGCAGCTTTAAATTTGCAGAAGGTGGATTTGAATCACAATACGGTAAAATTGAGAGCAAATGGGAAATCTGTACTAAAGGAGTTAGATATTTTTATACCATTCCGGCAAATACATCCGCAACACTTTTGTTAAAAGGAAAACCTATATTTGAAAAAGGAGCCGATTACGTAAAAAAAATTGAGGAATCTACCTATCTACTCCCTGCGGGAGAATATGTCGTACTGCTTCCCAAACAGTAATACCTATTGAAACAGAAACATTTAGAGAATGTTTTGTGCCATATTGAGGGATTTCAACACAGAGGTCACTTTCATCAATGACCTCTTGTTGTACTCCTTTAACTTCATTACCAAATATCAAAGCGTATTTTTTGTCAGAATCAAGAACAAAATCGCTCAACATTGTGGAATTTTCAGCCTGTTCTATACTTACTATAATATACCCCTCTGATTTTAATTTTTTTATTATAGTAATTGTCTCTTTTGAATATTCCCAATCCATACTGAACTCGGCACCCAAAGCTGATTTATGAATTTCAGGAGTTGGAGGAATTGCACAGATGCCACACAAGTATAGTTTTTCTAGGCGGAAAGAGTCAGAAGTTCTAAAAGCTGAACCTATATTATGTTGGCTCCTTATGTTATCAAGTATAATAATAATCGGCACTTTCTTAACTGTTTTAAACATATCGACGCTTAATCGTTTTAGTTCGTTGTTAAAAAGTTTTCTGAACATTTTTGTCTAAATTATGGATTTAGGTATATCTTTACAATCTTTTACAAACATAAACAATTACTCTAAAAAGAACTAAATTTGTTTTTTTAAGAGTATATTATATTTTTATAAATATTACTTTATATATGAAACAGGACGTACAAATTTCTGAATTAATCAGGAAAGAAGAGAAACGCCAGCTAAACGGTATAGAACTCATTGCTTCAGAGAACTTTGTCAGTAATCAAGTATTAAGTGCATTAGGATCAGTCCTTACAAATAAATACGCTGAAGGATATCCAAATGCAAGATATTATGGCGGTTGTGAAGTTATTGACCAAATAGAGCAGTTAGCTATAGATAGATTACGCCAATTATTTGATGCTGAATATGCAAATGTGCAACCTCACTCAGGTGCTCAAGCAAATATGGCTGTACTCATGGCTTGTTTGAAACCTGGAGATAAATTAATGGGATTGGATTTGGCACATGGTGGTCATCTTACACATGGTTCACCGGTTAATATGTCAGGGATTCTTTATGACGCCATAAGCTATCAGCTTAATCCTGAGACAGGTATAGTGGACTACGATGAAATGGAGCGTAAAGCATTGGAGTATAAGCCTAAATTAATTATTGGTGGAGCTTCCGCTTATTCAAGAGAATGGGACTGGGAAAGAATGCGTACAATTGCAGATAAGATTGGAGCTATTTTAATGGTAGATATGGCACACCCAGCTGGTCTTATTGCTGCGGGCCTTCTTAAAAACCCTGTAAAATATGCACATATTGTTACTTCTACTACACATAAAACACTTAGAGGTCCGCGTGGAGGGGTTATTCTTATAGGAAAAGATTTTGATAACCCATGGGGAATTAAGACTCCAAAGGGAGAGATAAAGAAAATGTCTGCAGTAATAAACTCAAGTGTTTTTCCGGGAATACAAGGAGGACCTCTTGAACACTGCATTGCAGCAAAAGCTGTTTCTTTTTATGAAGCCCTACAACCTGCATTCAAGACTTATCAAGAACAAGTTCATAAAAATGCACGTGCGATGGCAGAATCCTTTATATCTAAAGGGTACAATATAGTTTCTGGTGGTACTGACAATCACCTTATGCTTATTGACCTTCGTTCAAAATTCCCGGAATTGACAGGTAAAATGGCAGAGAAATCTCTTGTAAAAGCTGATATTACCGTTAATAAAAATATGGTTCCTTTTGATACTCGCTCTCCATTCCAGACTTCAGGTATCAGAGTCGGTACTCCTGCCATTACATCACGAGGATTAGTAGAGAAAGACATGCCTTTCATTGTGGATCTTATTGATAAAGTATTATCTGATCCTGAAAATGAAAAAGTGATATCTCAAGTTAAAGAGCAATCTCGCATGAAAATGGGAGGTCTACCTTTGAATATTTGGTAAAAATAATTACCATACTATATAATCTATAAAAAAGCTCCATTAAAATAATTTTAATGGAGCTTTTTTATAATATTATTAAAATAAAATTCTATGGATTCATAAGATCTTTATTTACAAACCTAAGAATATCATAAATCGACTCAATTGAAGCAGCAGCAGGTCCATCAGGTTCAATCATCTTAGCTTTATTATAAGCATTAATTGCTTCACCCCACAATTGCTGTCTGCGGTAAATACCTCCTAGCATATACCAAGCCTGTGCATTCTCAGGTTCCAATTCAAGCAAATCGTATAAAGCCTGATATGCTTCATCTAACCCCCCATCTTTTCGGAGAATCTCTTCTATATCTTTTAATGTCTTCATTATACCAATCCAGCAAAACCCATGAATGCCAACGCCAATATTCCTGCAGAAACAAGTGCAATAGGAACACCTTTAAAAGATTTAGGAACACTATTTATTGCCAATTGTTCTCTTATACCAGCAAATAATATCATTGCGATGGCATACCCTATGCAACTTGCAATAGCATAAACCACAGCTTGTCCCAAATTTAACATATGAGATGTATCTCCAAAATTAAATTCATTATTCGCCACTAAAAGAGCAATACCCAAAACGGCACAGTTTGTTGATATTAAAGGAAGAAATATACCAAGAGCCTGATATAAAGAAGGGCTGATTTTCTTAATTATTATTTCAACCATTTGCACCAAAGCCGCAATGACTAATATAAAACTTACTGTCTGCATAAAACCTATTCCAAGTGGAATAAGCACATATATTTGCAGTAAATATGTTATTATCGTAGATAACGTAATAACAAACGTAACTGCACCTGACATGCCTAAAGCAGTAGAAACTTTATTGGAAACTCCTAAAAAAGGACATATTCCTAAAAATTGCGCTAGAATTATATTATTTACAAATACCGCAGAAATAATTATTATAACATATTCCATAATTAAGCTTTTTTAGCAGTTAATTTTTTAAATATTACTATTAAAT
>JBAXYG010000127.1:0-4923 GCA_041670905.1 Bacteroidales bacterium | reverse complement strand
GTGGCTTCTTCACTTACATTAGGTATGTCTGAAGTAAGTTCTTCCATACCACGCTTAGTGTCGCGTACCTCCATAATATATTCATCTACATGGATTGAAGTGAATATGTCTTCTCTTATTATTTTTTCGGAAAGTACAATTGCATCTTCAAAATTATATCCTTTCCAAGGCATGAATGCAACTTTTAGGTTACGACCTAAAGCAAGTTCTCCGTTCTGTGTACCATAACCTTCTGTAAGAATTTGGCCTTCAGTAATTTTATCACCTTTTCTAACAATAGGGGTAAGGTGGATTGATGTACTTTGGTTTGTCTTTCTATATTGAGGTAATGTATAAACTGTAATTTCAGGGTCAAAACTTACAAATCTTTCATTTTCAGTCTGCTCATATTTTATATGGATTTCTCTTGCGTCAACATAAACAACTTCACCTTTTTTGCGGGCAACAATTTGAGTTCTGGAATCACGTACAACTGGTCCCTCAAGACCTGTACCTACAATAGGAGATTCAGGTTTGATGATAGGAACTGCCTGGCGCATCATGTTTGAGCCCATCAATGCGCGGTTAGCATCATCATGTTCAAGGAAAGGAATTAGTGAAGCAGCTATTGAAGCTATTTGATTTGGAGCTACGTCCATTAAATCAACTTCTTCTTTAGAAACTACAGGGTAGTCTGCTTCAAGACGGCATTTTACTCTTTCATCAAGAATTTCACCCGCATCACTTAAGTGGGCATTTGCCTGAGCAACCACTTTCTTTTCTTCTTCTTCTGCGCTCATATATGAATATCCGGTAGGACTCATATCAACAAAGCCTTTACAAACTTTTCTATATGGTGTTTCAATAAAGCCTAAATCATTGATTTTAGCATATATGCAGAGAGATGAAATTAAACCGATGTTTGGACCTTCAGGGGTTTCAATAGGGCAAAGACGTCCGTAATGAGTATAGTGAACGTCACGTACCTCAAATCCTGCTCTGTCTCTTGAAAGACCTCCCGGTCCTAATGCTGATAAACGACGTTTGTGTGTCATTTCTGCAAGAGGATTTGTCTGATCCATGAATTGAGATAACTGGCTTGTACCAAAGAATGAATTGATGACAGAAGAAAGAGTTTTTGCATTAATAAGATCAATAGGAGTAAATACTTCGTTATCTCTTACATTCATTCTCTCTCTTATTGTGCGGGCCATACGGGACAGTCCTACACTGAACTGATTTGCAAGTTGCTCACCTACTGTCCTTATGCGTCTATTACTCAAGTGATCTATATCATCTACCGATGCCTTGGAATTGATCAGTTGAATAAGATAACGAATAATCTCAATAATGTCTTCTTTTGTAAGAACTCTTACGTCAGAAGGAGTGTTTAGATTAAGTTTATGGTTTAGACGATAACGTCCTACTTCTCCCAAGTCGTACCTCTTATCAGAGAAGAAAAGTTTATCAATTACATCACGAGCAGTTGCTTCATCAGGTGGCTCTGAGTTACGTAATTGACGGTATGTATAAAAAATCGCTTCTTTTTCAGAATTACATTGGTCTTTTTGAAGTGTATTATGTATTATTGCATAGTCTGCGGCATTCGCATCTTCTTTGTGAATTAGGATGGTACTTACCCCTGACTCAATTATATCATCTATATGTTGTTCTTCCAAAAACGTTTCGCGGTCGACGATAATATTATTTCTCTCAATGTAAACAACTTCTCCTGTATCTTCGTCAACGAAATCTTCATTCCATGTTTTAAGAACTCTAGCTGCCAACTTACAACCAACACATTTTTTTAGATTTGCCTTTGTAACTTTTATCTCGTTTGCAAGTCCGAAAATATCAAGTATGTCTTTATCACTCTCATATCCGATTGCACGCAGAAGTGTAGTCACTGGTAATTTTTTCTTACGATCGATATATGCATACATCACATTATTGATGTCAGTAGCAAATTCGATCCATGATCCCTTAAATGGGATAATACGGGAAGAGTACAGTTTAGTACCGTTTGCATGTAGACTCTGGCCGAAAAATACACCTGGGGAGCGGTGTAATTGTGACACCACTATTCTTTCAGAACCATTTATGACAAATGTTCCTCTAGGTGTCATGTATGGGATTGTTCCCAAATATACGTCCTGAATTACTGTATCAAAATCTTCATGTTCAGGATCGGTACAGTATAGTTTTAATTTTGCTTTTAAAGGAACGCTATAGGTGAGCCCTCTATCTAGGCATTCTTCTATAGAATAGCGAGGGGGATCGACGAAATAGTCAATAAATTCCAAAACAAAATTATTTCGAGTATCTGTGATGGGAAATATTTCTTGGAAAACCTTAAATAGACCTTCATTTCTACGGTTTTCAGGAGTAGTGTCAAGCTGGAAAAAGTCCTTGAATGACTTCAGTTGAACTTCAAGAAAATCAGGATACTCTAGAAGGGCTTTAGAAGTCGCGAATGTAATCCGCTGATTATTAATTTTTTGCGACATTGTTTTTGGCTTAGTTGAAAATAAACTTAAAAAAACGACAAAAAGGTTTAGAGCCGAAAAAAGGCTCTAAACCCAAGATTTTTATTCCCTATATTGGGAGGGGAGTAGTTTATTTAACTTCAACTTCTCCGCCTGCTTCTTCAAGAGCTGTTTTTACTTCTTCAGCTTCTGCTTTTGATACTTTTTCTTTGATAACAGCTTTAGGAGCTGCATCAACTAGGTCTTTTGCTTCTTTTAGTCCAAGGCCGGTAATTTCTTTAACAGCTTTAACTATTTGTAATTTTGCTTGACCAGCTGAAATAAGTATAACGTCGAATTGTGTTTGTTCTGCAGCAACTGCACCGGCAGCACCGGCAGCAGGAGCAGCAACGACAGCTGCTGCTGCTGCTGGTTCAATTCCGTATTCATCTTTAAGAATTTGAGCCAATTCTTGAACTTCTTTTACAGTAAGATTTACTAATTCTTCCGCAAATTTCTTTATATCTGCCATGATTATAAATTATTTAATTGTTTTTATTATTTTTATTCTTTTTCTGATAAAGTCTTTACAATCCCTGCAATTTTTCCGCCACTTGATGCTTCGAGAGCTGAAATGACATTCTTGATAGGTGATTGCAACAGACTAATAATATCACCGATAAGTTCTTCGTGTGATTTAATATTAACAAGAGTTTCAAGATATTGTGCACCAACATATGCGCAATTCTGAACTAATGCTCCTTTTAATACCGGTTTACCTATCTTACCAGCCATTTCTTTTATAAGTTTGGCAGGGATGTTAGGTGAAACAGTAAACATAATTGCAGAAGGACCTTCCATGACTGGGGCTAACAATTGTGCTTCAGAATTACCTTTTTGTTCAAGAACTTTTTGGAATAATTTATTCTTTACAACAACAAGTTTTATCTCTTTTTCATAGCAAGAGCGACGCAATAAAGACGTATTCTCTGCATTAAGACCTGAAATGTCAGTAATGTAGAAATTAGGAGTCTGTTCTAGTTGCGCTGTAATGCTATCAATAATTTT
Organism: Bacteroidales bacterium; assembly: GCA_041670905.1. Taxonomy (GTDB): domain Bacteria; phylum Bacteroidota; class Bacteroidia; order Bacteroidales; family UBA932; genus JBAXYG01. Next base: position 1,411 of record JBAXYG010000127.1, on the reverse strand, counting down.
TGCTTTTTCTTCTTTTCTCATAACCTAAATTATTTTATTCAGCAGCGCTAAACGATTTGCTATCAATGTTAATACCCGGGCTCATAGTTGAAGAGATAAATATACTCTTAACATAAGTCCCTTTAAGTGCCTGAGGCTTTAGTTTGATAATAGTGTTGACTAATTCAATAGCATTATCAGCAATTTGTGCAGCTTCAAAGGAAACTTTACCTATTGCTGCATGAATTATACCTTGTTTGTCAACTTTAAAATCAATTTTACCTGCCTTAACAGCCCTAACTGCGTTACCTATTTCCATAGTAACTGTTCCGGTTTTAGGATTAGGCATCAAACCTCTAGGCCCCAAAATACGACCGATCGCACCAATCTTTGCCATTATTGATGGCATGCAGATGATAACATCTACATTGGTCCAACCGCCCTTAATTTTTTCTATATAGTCATCTAACCCAACATAATCAGCTCCAGCTTCAGTAGCTTCAGCTTCTTTATCAGGTGTACAAAGAACCAATACGCGGGTTACTTTACCTGTACCATGTGGAAGGGTCACAACGCCACGTACCATCTGGTTCGCTTTACGAGGATCTACACCCAAACGAACAGCCATTTCAACAGAAGCATCAAACTTAGTATAAGATATTTCTTTTACCAAACTACATGCTTCGGCCAACTTGTACTGTTTGTTGGAATCGAACTTAGCTATTGCAAGTTGCTGATTTTTCGTTAATTTACTCATTGCGTGTGATTTTATAGTACATCGGCAGGAAATTCTCCCTCAACGTTGATACCCATACTGCGTGCAGTACCTGCAATCATGCTCATCGCTGATTTTTCGGTAAATGCATTCATATCCGGCATTTTTTCTTTCGCGATAGCACGAACCTGTTCCCAATTTATGGTGGCAACTTTTTTCCTATTCGGTTCAGCGGACCCCGTCTGTATTTTTGCAGCTTCTTTTACAAGAATTGCAACAGGAGGTTGCTTAACAACGAAAGAAAAAGACTTGTCACTGTAAACAGTAATGACTACCGGTAATACCTTGCCGGCTTTGTCTTGAGTGCGGGCGTTAAATTGTTTACAGAAATCCATAATATTAACCCCTTTAGAACCCAAAGCGGGTCCTACTGGAGGTGATGGATTGGCAGCTGCGCCTTTAATCTGTAACTTAATAAGCCCGGCAATTTCTTTAGCCATAATGATTTATTATTTATTCTTTAGTTACTTGAACAAAATTTAACTCTAACAGAGTTTTTCTGCCAAAAATTTTGACCATTACTTTGAGTTTTCTCTTGTCATCAAGAATTTCCTCTACAGTACCGTCAAAACCGTTGAAAGGACCATCAATTATTTTGACAGCCTCACCTACAACGAAAGGTGTAATAGTTTCTTCTTCCTGGTCGATAAGTTCATC
>JBAXYG010000126.1:0-4989 GCA_041670905.1 Bacteroidales bacterium | reverse complement strand
TTTAAAAAATGTATTTATTGTGGAAAATGTAAAGAATATTGTAATTATAACGCAATCTTTTTTTTAAGGGAGAAGAAGGTAATAAGAGTTCTGGATGATTTGTGTCATGGTTGTGGGGCTTGTGCCTATGCTTGTGATTCAGGTGCCATAACGGAGAAAGATGTTTCACTGGGTAAAGTCAGTACTTGTATTATAAATGATGATTCAAAGATAGTGGAAGCGCGGTTGCGAGTTGGTGTTTATACTCCTGTCCCTGTCATTAAAGCTGCCTTGAAAACAATTTGTAAAGATGAAATAGTAATAATGGATTCCCCACCTGGTACATCTTGTCCTTTTATTCAAACAGTTTCAATTGCGGATTATGTACTCCTTGTTACAGAACCTACGCCGTTTGGATTGAGCGATTTAAAGCAATCTGTAGAAACACTCAAAACAATGAATAAATTATATGGAGTAATAGTCAATCGTGCTGGTATCGGGGATGATGGTGTTTATGAATATCTGAAGCAGGAAAATATTCCACTTTTAATGGAGGTGCCTTTTGATAAAAATATTGCTTTATCTTATTCAAAAGGAGAATTTGTAGTAAATAATAAGAATGAATGGAATAGTTTGTTGGAATTAATGTTCATTACTATTTGTGATAAGTATGGAAACGTCAATAATTAGTGGTAAAGGAGGAACAGGCAAAAGCAGTATTAGTGCGGCATTTGCTACAATAGAAAAAGATGTTGTATTAGCTGATTGTGATGTTGATGCTGCTAATCTTTTTATTCTCTTTAGTCCAACCCATGAAGAGGAGACAGTTTACATTGCCGGACAAAAAGCGGTTATTGATTATTCATATTGTTTGAATTGTGGCATATGTAAAGACGTTTGTCGATTTGGTGCCATTTCTTGGACAGGTGGAATGCCAATTATTTCAGAAGTTTTATGTGACGGGTGTTTGTTATGTTCAAGACTATGTCCTCAAAATGCCATTAAAATGGTTAATAATGATAAAAGCAGGATGTATTCCGGTACTTTTCGTAAAGGTAAAATGGTGTATGGGAGATTGGCTCCCGGTGAAGAGAATTCAGGTAAATTGGTTAATATTGTAAGAGAAGAAGCTAGAAGGCTTTCTAAAAAAAACAATATTGAAAATATAATTATTGATGGGCCTCCAGGAATAGGTTGTGCGGCCATATCATCAATTATAGGAGTTGATAATGTTGTGATTGTTTCTGAACCAACAAAGTCCGGATTACATGATTTAGAAAGAGTTGTAGATATTACTAGAAAGTTTAATCTAAAAACGTGGGTGATAATAAATAAATATGATCTTAATGAGGAAATTTCTAATGAAATAATGAGGTTTTGTGATGAAAAAGGGATTTTTTTGGCCGGAAAGTTGAGGTTTGATTCACTGGTAGTTGAAGCCATGGTTAATTGCCAAAGCATAATAGAATTTTCACCATGTTCTCAAATAAGTATTGAAATAAAAAATATATGGAGTATAATAAATAAAAAAATATAGTAATGGATAATAATACGATTCAAAAAACGAATTTTCCAAATATTAAAAATATAATTATTGTGGCCTCAGGCAAGGGTGGCGTAGGTAAATCTACTGTGGCTGCTGGCTTAGCCGTTTCTTTGGCTATGGAAGGATATGCAACAGGATTACTTGATGCTGATATATATGGCCCATCCGCTCCGGCATTATTCGGATTGAAGAAAGAAATGCCATATGTTGAGGAAAAGGATGGTAAGACATATATGATACCATTTATTAATTTTGGTGTTAAAGTGATGTCTATCGGTTTTTTTCTTGAACAAAATGAGGCGGTAATATGGCGAGGTCCGCGCGCTTCTACCGGTTTGTCTCAACTTTTGAAAGAAACAAGTTGGGGGGAACTTGATTATCTAATAATAGATACGCCTCCCGGAACAGGTGATGTTCATATAACACTTCTCCAAAATTTTATGCCTACTGGTGTAATCGTTGTCACAACTCCTCAGGATATAGCACTTTCTGATGTTAAAAAGGCAATAAATATGTATAAAAATGATCAGATAGGAATACCTGTTCTTGGAATAGTAGAAAATATGTCATGGTTTTCTCCAACACAACATCCAGATGAAAAGTATTATATATTTGGTCAAGGAGGAGGAGAAAAGCTTGCAAAAGAATTTAATGTGCAATTATTAGCGCATATTCCTATGAATGAACAGATATGTGAGAGTTGCGATGCCGGAAAGTTGAATGGCCTATTTAAAGATCCCATTTTAAAATCTGCATATGAGCAACTTACTAACAAATTGATATCTTCATGTTCTAAGTTGAAACCGTAGATTTATATAAAATTCAAAGATTTCGGAAGAAAAAATTTTAACTTAGCATTATATTGAAATTTAATCGGAGGACTAAAAGTGGGATATTATAAAGAATTACAAAAAGATATTCGATTTAAAGAGGGATTGAAAGCATGCATAAGTTGTGGGGTGTGCTCTGCAATTTGTCCTGCCGCACAATTCAGTGATTATGATCCTCGTTTAGTAATAAATGCTGTTCAAACAGGAGATGATGCTGAGATAAAAAAACTATTGGAAAGTGATACAATCTGGTATTGTGGGGAATGTCTTTCATGTAAGACAAGATGTCCACGTGGAAATACACCGGGTTATATTATTCAAGCATTACGCGCTCTATCCATAGAAACAGGATTGTTCATTGAAAGTGAACAGGGACGGAAACAACTTGCGATAAAAAGAACGGTCGGAGATCATATTCTCAAATATGGATATTGTGTTTATATTGATGAAGTTGATACTGATATGTTTCCTGAGCAAGGTCCGATATGGGATTGGTTAAGAAAAAATAGAGTTGATTTATTGGAAAAGTTGGGAACAAATTATAATAAACTCGGAAAAGGGACTTTGAGAAAAACTTCCGAAGAATCTCTTTCAGATCTTAGAAAAATATTTGATGAAACAGGTGCCACTCAACGTTTTTATAAGATTGAAGAGTATAGCAGAAAGAAAGCTCTTGAAGAAGGTATTGCCTTCAGCACTGAGAAAGATGATTATTTTATGAAAGTTTATGAAAAATAATTAAAAGTTCAGATGGAATCACTTAAGAAAAATAAAGCATGGGACTCTTATCAAAAAGAAATAGCTGATGATCATTATTATTTTGCCAGAAGTTGTATTAGACAGAATTTCTTTCCTCCGGCAGAAGATCTTTATTTGAAAATTTTACGTGAAGATTTAGGAAAAGATATCTATGATGATGCTCTTCAGACTAGTTGTACCGGTATTGCTTATCACTCTGGTATTATTCCGTTTGAAACGATAATGACAGTTGTTGCACGTCAGTTTTCTTTAATGAATGATGCCGGTTATGAAAATCTGGTTGTTTCTTGTGTTACTTCATTTGGAATTTATACTGAAATACTTGAAACATGGAAAGAATTTCCAGAAAAAGAAGAGGAAATAAGACAAAATTTAATAAGAGCAACTGGGCGTACGTTTGTTAAACCTAAAAATGTTGTTCATGCAAGCGATCTTATATATAAGTTTAAAAAAGAGATTTCTGCTAAAGCAAAATATGGATTGGTTAATAAATATACCGGAAAATCATTAAAAGTGGTAGATCATATTGGTTGTCATTATGCAAAGATTTTCCCCAAAGTGGGTATCGGAGGAGCGGAATTTCCATATGTTCTTGCCGGTATGATTGATGAGTGGGGTGGAGCTCAAGTTGATTATCCTGAACGCAGACATTGCTGTGGTTTTGGATTTAGACAATATCTTCTTAAATCAAACAGAAGTTATTCTGTAAGTAATACCAAAGTTAAACTTGATTCCATGGAACCTTATCATCCTGATTTGATAATTGCAAATTGTCCTGGTTGTACTTTTTTTATGGATAGATGGCAGTATGTTATTGCGGAGATGGAAAAAAAAACTTATGGAGAGAATGGATATGGAATTCCTGTTCTTACATATGAAGAACTTGCTGGTCTTATCCTTGGATATAATCCATGGGATATAGGTCTTCAATTACACCAGGTTACCGTTGAACCGCTATTGAATAAAATGGGAATAAAGTATGATTCAAAAGAAAAATATAAAGGATTAAATGGAAAAGATTTGGGAAGACCAGAAATGCCACGTTTTTTAAAAAGCTGTTAATTGAGGATAGTAACTTTAATAGAGAATTTAGTATATAAAAAAGGGCTTGTTGCTGAACATGGTCTTTCGTTGTATATTGAATGTGATTTTGGAAAAATCCTGTTTGATACCGGTCAAAGTTCTGCTTTTCTGCAAAATGCCCAGCAACTTAATGTAAATATTGAGGAGATTGATTTTGTGATAATCAGTCATGGACATTATGATCATGCAGGTGGTCTTGAATTTTTTCTAAAAAAGAATAAAAAGGCGATTGTTTATATTAAAGAGGATGCTTTTCTTAGAAAATTTGACAGTCATGGTAAATTTATCGGTATAAAATGTTCTCCTTCTTTAATTTCAGGAAGGATAAAGTATGTGACCGGTATTATCGAGCTTTATCCAGGAGTATTTATTATGCCGGATATTCCTATAATAAATAAAAATGATACCAGATTTGGCAATTCTAAAGATGAGTTTATTGATGAACTTTATCTTGCGATAATCCATAATGGAGAGTTATCTATTGTTTCTGGTTGTTCTCATCGAGGAATAACCAATATTCTCAATGCAGCGACTGCAAAATTTAACTTACCGGTAAATCTTGTTTTAGGCGGATTTCATACAAAAGATTGTAATGAGGAAAATTTTAAGATTGTCTTAGAATATTTTCAAGATAATATGCCTAAATCTTTGGGCGTATGTCATTGTACCGGTATTGATAAATATGCCGCTTTTAAACAAAATCTGAATACGAGGGTATATTATAATTATACCGGTACAATAACTGAGTTATAATATTCATTTCCAGAATAAGTCAGTAATATCAATCATTTT
>JBAXYG010000125.1:0-5038 GCA_041670905.1 Bacteroidales bacterium | reverse complement strand
TAAATCATTAAAAACCTTAATATTAAGAGCATTGGCAGTGCCTGATAAAGTAACCAGTTCTCCAAGCTGATTGTCGTTATAATCTCTATTTGTGAGCTTTAAAATAGGCTTTTCTAATTTTCTGCAAAGCCAAAATACAGCTTTTCTTTTAAGGTAGTCTGTCCAAATACAATCTCCAACAAGCCAAGGAGTTTTTACTCTTGTAAGTTCAGATGCAGCTGCCTCATCTATAAATACTTGAACATTGTTGTGCTTTTGCAGGAATGATGAAGGAGTTTGTTCGGAAATATTACCTTCGACCATTTTTTGAATTGATCCTGCACTGCTTTCACCCCATGCAATGCAAATTATTTTTTTTGTAGAAAGGATGGTTCCCATACCAATTGTTATTGCATATAAAGGGACATATTCTACTCCAAAAAAATCACTGGCAGCAGATAACTTTTCAGTATAATTAAGTGTTACTATACGTGTTGTAGAGCTCTCTTGCGAACCTGATTGATTGAAGCCCATATTGGTGGTAAGAAAAATATCAATTCCTCCTTCATTTGCAATATCTTTCTCATATTGTTCACAATACTCTTTTATGTCATCTTTTTTTGTGCTGTTAAGACATTTGATATTTTCAGGAAGTACGTCTATATTATCAAACAGATATTCCTTAAGAAATCTGTAGTGACTCTGTAATTCGTTTCTATCCAAAGGATAATATTCATTTTTAGAGAAAAATACTACATTTTTAAAAGTGATATTCCCCATTTTATATTCATTAACAAGAATTTCATAAATGGGAATTGCAACTGACGATGCTTCAAAACATAAAACACACTTTTTATCTTTTGGTGTATTTTTTATTGTATTAATTATTTCGTCTGCAATCTGTTTTGAGGCTAAAGAAGAGTCTTTACAGATATTCACTGGCATCTTCTCAAAGTGTTTAGCAAAATCTGATGTAGGAATCATAATATTCGTATTTAAATTATGTTGCAAAAATACAAAAAAATGGGGGAAACATCTATTTTATGCTAATAATTGTATTTTTCCCAAAGGGCTTTAAGACGTTTGCGAATATCGTTTTCTTTTACATTATTTCCAGGTTCGTAAAATTTACTGTTATTCAATTCCTTTGGAAGAAAATCTTGTTCAACGAAATTTCCATCATAAGCATGCGCATATTTGTACTCTTTACCATATCCAAGTTCTTTCATCAATTGGGTAGGGGAGTTCCTTAAGTGGAGAGGTACTGGAGGAGAATCATTTGTACTTTGAACAAGCTCTAGAGCAGTGTCAATTGCCATATATGCAGAATTGCTCTTGGGAGAAGTAGCCAGATAAATACATGTTTCAGCTAAAATAATCCTTCCTTCCGGCATTCCTACCTTATGAATGGCCTCAAAACAGGATTGTGCCAAAAGAAGTGCATTGGGATTTGCCAGACCTATATCTTCTGATGCTAAAATAAGCATTCTTCTGGCAATGAATAGGGGATCTTCACCTCCGGCAATCATCCTTGCCATCCAATATATGGCTCCATTGGGGTCACTACCACGTATACTTTTAATGAATGCCGATATTACATCATAATGTTGTTCTCCGTTTTTGTCATAAAGAGCAATATTTTCCTGTAATTTTTCTGTTACAAGATTATTTGTTATAACTATTTTTTCTTTTACCGGAAAGGTGGAAACAATAATTTCCAAAATATTTAAAAGTTTGCGGGCATCTCCACCGGAAAAACGAAAAATAGCTTCTTTTTCCTCAATTTTGATTTTTCTTTGTTTGAGAATTGGGTCTGTAGTTACTGCTCTATCAAGTAAAATATTTAAATCTTTTATATCCAGGCTTTTAAGAACATAAACCTGACAACGGGATAATAGTGGTGTTATAACCTCAAAAGAAGGATTTTCTGTTGTTGCACCGATAAGTGTGACTGTTCCTGTTTCAACTGCTCCCAATAATGCATCCTGCTGACTTTTATTGAAACGATGTATTTCGTCAATAAATAATATAGGAGAACCTTTAGCAAACATTTTATTTGCTTTAGAACGTGATATTATTTCGCGTACATCCTTAACTCCGGAACTTATTGCTGACAGAATATAAAATTCTCTGTCGAGTTGATTTGCAATTATCTTTGCTAATGTCGTTTTTCCAACACCTGGAGGTCCCCAGAGAATAAATGATGATATATTACCTGTTTCAATCATTTTTCTCAAGATTGCTTCTTTTCCAACAAGGTGTTCTTGTCCCACATATTCATCAAGAGACTTAGGTCTCATACGCTCTGGTAGGGGAACATTAATATTATCTTCGTATTCTTCCTTTTCTTCGTTGTCCTTAGAGCTATTTAACATAATATAAATTGTATAAATTTAAGGCATATGATAAAGATTGCCGAATCTATTAAATAATAAGCTCGGCAATCCAGTTATCTTAACGTCACGGTAAATTTAATAGTTTTATTGTTACCGTCAATCTAAATTAATTATTTTCGCGTTTGTTTAGCTGTTTTACAATCTTCTTGATAATATTATCAATTGATTGATCCGGTTCAATTATGTTATAATTTTCCCAGAAATTTTCATCAGTGAATGATGCTACTTTTTCTGACATAAAATCTCTGTTTTTAATACGGTTTCCTGTATCAATTTTGAATTCACCTTTTTTATGGTCGGTTATAGCTATTTCTGATACTACATTATAATAATTTCTGAATATTGCCATCTTTCTTCTTGTGGAAAATCCTACTTCCATTCTAGCATAATCATAATACCATATGCTGTTAAATTCTTTAAAATTAACAATATAATTTGCAAATTCAACATTAATTTTAAGATTATTGGGCTTTCTTGGTACAAAAATTTTTGCTGCTTCTTCGCGATTTTCGACATTCATTGAAAACTCCAAACGTCCTATGGCGAGGGATTCTGATTCTATATAAATTTTACCTCTATACAAAATATCATCAGATGTTGTTTCTTTTTGGTCGAATTCAACAACATAGAAAAATTTATTATCTATAGTTACCGATGGTCCCATTTTGAAGTTGTAGTATGCATGCACTAATTCAGGATATACACCTGCAAACGGATTTTTGACCAAATCTATTTGTAATGAGGCCATTACCCCACCTTGATAATGAATAAACAGAGTATCACTTGAATCATAGTTGATGCTACCGCGTCCTTTATATATTGCGACTTTATCACTCGTAAAGGCACTGTAAGGACCTTTTGAAATATCGAGAATAGCCTCATTTAAAGAAAGATACTTACTGTTTCCCTTCTTAATCATCTCTCTGTAGAAGGCTGTCATACCAACCGGTTGCTGAGCATAATTATCCTTTATCTTTTTAAATGCATGATCAAAAAGAGCATTAGCTTCCTCACCACGTATAGTCGCCGGTTTTAATTCAAGAGGAACAGATACTAGCCCTATTAAAAAAGGACTTTCAAGTGAAGAATTATTAAACTGAGAAACAAAAGCTGTATATGTTCTGAATCCAAGGTGAGAAATGAATATTTTATCTTCAGAAGATGTATTTACAGGAACTTTCAGTGAGAATACTCCCTCAGAATTGGTCACATTAGAAATATTGGTATTTCCAAGGTTAACAGATGCAAAATAGAGTGGTTTTTTACTCTTTGCATCAATCACTTTACCGGTAAGAATCATGAAATCTTCTTGATTATCATAATTACCTTCTCCAGCCTTTATTTGCCCTACTGCACATAGGCAGAAAGCAAGTACTAGTATTACAAATCGTTTCATGACAAATTATTTATTTTTATTATTTATTTCTTCAAAGGTTTTAAATCCTTTAAGTAAATATTTGCTCAATTGTTTAACAATCTTATTGATTATATTATCTATTGTTGGATCAGGCTCGATTATGTTATAATTTTCCCAGAAGTCTTCATCAGTAAATGAGGTTATTTTTTCAGACATTATATCCTTATATTTAATGCGGCATTCAGGATTTATTTTAAATTCACCTTTTTTATGGTCGGTTATAGCTATTTCTGATACAATATTATAGTAGTTTCTAAATATTGCCATCTTTCTTCTAGTGGAAAATTCCACTTCCATTTTTGCGCTATCATAATACCAAAGTCCGTTATATTCTTTAAAATTAACTATGTAGTTTGCTACTTCAACTTTAACATTGAGATTATGGGGTCTTTTTGGAACAAAAATATTGACTGCTTCATCATTTCCTTCAACATTCATAGCAAATTCCAAACGTCCTATTGCCAATGATTCGGATTCAATAAAAATTTTTCCACGGTATAAAAGTTCATTTTCTGCTTCTTTATTTTGGTTAAATTCAACAACATAGAATATTTTATCGTCGATGGTCACCGACTTACCCATTTTAAATTTATAGTATCTATGTACAGATTCAAGATATACACCTGCAAATGGATTTTTAATAAGGTCAATCTGAAGTGATGACATCGCTCCACCTTTGTAATATATAAATAGTGTATCGCTTGAATCATAGTTTACACTTCCACGACCTTTGTATATCCCTACTTTGTCACTGGAAAAAGCATTGTATGGGGCTTTATCTATATCAAGTATAGCCTCATTCAAAGAGAGGAATTTACTTCCTTTCTTTATAACTTCCCTATAGAAAGCAGTCATTCCTATTGATTCTTGTGGATAATTATTTTTAATTTTATTGTATGCCTGATCAAAAAGGGCTATTGGATCTTCTTCACGGATACTTGCGGGGTCTAATTTTAGCGGAACTGAAACCATTTCTATAATTAAAGGGTTATCCAGTGATGAGCTTTTAAACTGAGTTATATAAGCCGAAAATGTACTGTATCCAAGATGTGATATAAATATTTTAGATTCCGGTGAGATTTTAAGTGACACTTTTAGTGAAAAGACTCCTTCTGAATTAGTCACATTAGAAATATTGGTGTTTTCCAGATTTACCGAGGCAAAATAGAGTGGTACTCTGGTTTTTGAATCAAGTACTTTACCGGTTAGAATTATGAAATCTTCCTGGGTATTAATCTTATCATCG
>JBAXYG010000124.1:0-5039 GCA_041670905.1 Bacteroidales bacterium | reverse complement strand
AATTGGATAAGAATGAATGAATCTGATTTCAAAACCAGGCTAAATGATTCTCCGCTAAAACGTGCTGGTTTAAAAAAAATAAAGAACAATTTATAATGAAACTCCAAACACCGGTTGAGTTATTATCTCTAAAGGAAACAATTACATATAAAGACAAAGTGCTTTTTATGGGATCGTGTTTTGCCACTGAAGTTGGAAATATAATGAAAAATCTCCAATTTGATGTTATGCTAAATCCCTTCGGAGTCTTGTATAATCCGGCATCAATTTGCTCATCATTAAAAAGACTTACCAATTGTGAACCATTTAAAGGTTCGGATATAATATGTTCTCAGGGACTTTATACATCTTTTTTTCATCACAGCACTTTTTCAAAAGGATACCCCACCGACTTCCTTGAAAATGCTAATAAAGCATTATTAATAGATGCAAAAAATTATGCAAAATCGCAATGGTCTATCATCACTTTAGGGACAGCATGGGTATTTAGACATATTGAAAAGGATATTATTGTTTCAAATTGTCATAAAATAGAGGAAAAAGAGTTTAAAAGAGAATTTTTAGAGGCAGAAGAAATCGTTGAGATGTTTAGTGAGATTATTATGTCTCAAAAAGATAAAAAATGGATATTCACTGTTAGTCCTATACGACACCTGAAAGATGGTGCACATGGAAACCAACTCAGTAAAGCAACTTTGCTTCTGGCTATAGACAAACTTCAAAAAAAGAATGACAACGTATATTATTTCACGGCATACGAAATAATGATGGATGAACTTCGTGACTACCGATTCTACACGGAAGGAATGACACATCCAACACCACAGGCAGTAAAATACATTTTTGAGAGGTTTATGGATTTTGCGATAAATAAGTCTGAGTATCCGCAAATGAAATTGGCTGAAAAACAATTCAAATCAGAATCACATATCGTACGCTGAAATCTACATATTGAATCCAATCATATAAAAATGTTTTATTGTCATGCAGTATTTAAAAAAAATGAGCATTTAAATATTACATATTAATTAAATACACCCGGTTATGAAAAAAAATTTTATAAAACTTTCCCTGATAATTCCATGTTTATTTTTCATATTTTCTTCTTGTGATAAAATTAATGTGGAAAAAGAGAGAGAGGATATACTTTTAACAAAAGGAGAACAAGAGATAACAACCAATATAAATAAATTCGCTTTCGATTTCTTCCGCAATATTTCCATTGATTCAAAGAAACCGAACATCTTTATCTCGCCATTGAGCGCATCATTAGCTCTTTCAATGGCAGCAATCGGAGCTGAAGGCGAAACAGGGTCACAAATGAAAACTTTGCTGGGCTTTGAAAATTGTACCACTCCTGAAATGAATTCCTACTATAAAAAAATAACAGAGGAACTATTAAATCTTGATCCAAAAAACACCATCACAATGGCAAATTCTATTTGGATTGCAAACGGATTTGACATTAAAACAAATTTTACTTCAAATGCACAGACCTATTATGGCGCATATGTCGCAAATGTTGATTTTAATAATCAAAATACACTAAACAGAATTAATGATTGGTGTTCAAATAACACTAATAATAAAATCAAAAAGATTTTTGATGAGCTTAATCCAAATTTAAAACTTCTATTGATAAATGCTCTTTATTTCAAAGGAACATGGACACAACAATTTGATAAAAAGAATACTTATGAAACCTCTTTCAATACTCTTTCTGGAGAGTCTGAAAATGTAGATATGATGTATATTGAAAGTAATTTTAAGTATACATCAAATGATTTTTTTCAAATAGCAGAATTCCCATATGGAAATGAAGCTTTCAGTATGGTGATTCTTTTACCAAAAGAAAATATTTCATTTAAAACTGCAGTAAATCAATTTACATATGCTAACTGGAATATGTGGATGTCATCAATGGATTACACTGAAATTTCAGTTCATCTCCCTAAATTTAAATTGGAATACGAAATTAAACTGAATGATGTTCTTTGTTCAATGGGAATGCCTAACGCTTTCAACCCAATGTTAGCAAACTTCTCAGGCATATCGGACATCAAATTATACATTGATTTCGTAAAACAGAACACATATATAAATGTTAATGAAGAGGGTACTGAAGCAGCCGCAGTTACTTCCACAGGTATGTTTGTAACCTCAATGCCTGAATCCAAAATATTTAGGGCGGACAGACCATTCATATATTTTATTAAAGAGAAGAGTACAGGAATAATTCTATTCATTGGGCAAAAGGGATAATGTATTTTTGGTTATCTTTGTAAGCCAAAAATATAAAGATGACATTTAAAATAACCGCAAAAGATAACGACTCGGTTGCGCGATGTGGAATAATTCAAACTGACCACGGGGCAATCGAGACACCTATTTTTATGCCTGTAGGTACTGTCGGATCTGTAAAAGGGATATACCATAAAGACCTCAAAGATGATATTAAAGCTCAGATAATTCTCGGAAACACATACCATCTATACCTACGCCCTGGTCTGGAAATATTAAAACAAGCTGGGGGTTTGCATAAATTCTCATCATGGGATAAACCAATTTTAACTGACAGTGGAGGATATCAAGTTTTTTCACTTGCAGAAAATAGAAAACTGTCCACAGACGGATGTACTTTCCGCTCACATATTGATGGTTCAAAACACACCTTCACACCAGAAAACAATGTAGATACCCAACGTATTATCGGCGCTGATATTATTATGGCACTCGACGAATGTTGTCCCGGTGATGCTGATAGAAAGTACGCCGAAAAGTCCTTAAAACTCACACAATCATGGCTGGAAAGATGTGTAAAACAATTTAACCACACAGAGCCACTATATGGGTACAATCAGTCATTTTTCCCTATTGTACAAGGATGTATTTACCCTGATTTAAGACGCGAAGCTGCAGAACAGGCCGCCTCTTTAAACAGAGATGGATATGCCATCGGAGGACTCTCTGTAGGAGAATCAACTGAAATGATGTATGAAATGATTGAAGTTGTACACCCTATTCTCCCTATTGATAAACCAAGATATCTTATGGGTGTAGGTACTCCGGCAAACATATTGGAAGGAATTGCCAGAGGGATAGATATGTTCGACTGTGTCATGCCGACAAGAAACGGAAGAAACGGAATGATCTTCACATGGGAGGGGATGATTAATATCCGAAATAAAAAATGGTCTGATGATTTTTCACTTGTTGATCAAAATGGAACATCTTTTGTTGATAAACAATACACTAAAGCATATTTAAGACATTTATTTATCGCCGGAGAAATGCTTGCAGCACAAATTGCAAGTGAACATAATCTTGCTTTCTATCTTGAAGTAATTAGAACCGCAAGAGAGCATATTATGATGGGTGATTTTGTCAAATGGAAAAATAAAGTGGTAAAAAAACTTGAGACAAAAATTTAAATGAAGAAGCCTGAAATAAAAATATTAGACAAATACATAATAAAGAAGTTCATTGGAACTTACTTTTTTGCTTTGATAATTATTATCGGTATTGTCATAATATTCGACATCAGCGAAAAAATTGATGATTTTGTTCTAAAGGAAGCTCCTTTGAGTGAAATTATATTCAAATACTATTTCAACTTTATTCCATTCATATTAAATACGTTCAGTCCTCTTTTCGTTTTTATTACTGTGATTTTTTTCACTTCAAAACTTGCTTCAAATAGTGAGATTATAGCCATACTTTCAGGTGGTATAAGTTTTAAGCGGCTTATGTTCCCATACATGATATCTGCAACACTTATAGCTATATTATCAATGGTTTTAGGCTTATATATAATTCCTCCGGCAAACAAGCAGCGGCTTGATTTCGAACAGCAATATATTAAGTCAACAAAGTATTATAATGCCAACAGAAATATACACTACCAACTTGCAAAGAATGAATTTGTATATCTTGAATCATTCAGTTCATGGAACAATACTGCATATCGTTTTACTCTTGAAACTATTAAAGATAATCAGATTGTGTCCAAATTGACTGCTGAAACCGCAGCATGGGACACCACCTTCAATGGATGGAAATTAAAAAATTACTTTATAAGGGATTACCATGGGGCATCTGAACAAATCAGAACTGGCAAAGAGATTGATACTGTCCTTACTTTGACTCTTGAAGATTTTTATCGAAGAAAAAATGTGGTTGAATCTCTTTCATACAAAGATCTTAACAAACTGATTGATATGCAAAAATTACGAGGAGACAAAATGGTCAAATATGCCCAAATTGAAAAAAACTCCCGACTTGCCATGCCTTTTTCAGCTTTTATCCTTACCCTTATGGGAGTTGCACTCTCATCAAAGAAAAGACGTGGGGGGATAGGACTTAACCTTGGAATTGGAATTGCATTAAGTTTCTCATACATTTTATTTATGAGATTCAGTCAAATGTTTGTGCACACAGGTACTCTACCTCCGGAAATAGCTCTCTGGCTTCCAAATTTTTTATATGCATTAATTGCCATTGTCCTATATAGGGCAGCACCAAAATAGATTTAAAATAATACTACTATGAGCGCAAAACTTAAACTAATTGTTATGAATTTTCTCCAGTTTGCAATATGGGGAGCTTATCTTACATCACAGGGACGTTATTTAGGTAACATAGGGCTGGGAGAAAAAATCGGAATTTTTTATGCAATACAAGGTATAGTCTCTATTTTTATGCCGGCCATCATAGGTATTATTGCAGACAAATGGATTCCCGCACAAAAAATGTTAGGTTTATGTCATATCATTGCTGCATGTACGATGATTGGAGCTGGTTATTATGGGTATATTGCAGGTTCTGAGGCTGATTTTTCCACTTTATTTACATTATATACCATAAGCGTAGCCTTCTTTATGCCTACGATTGCCCTATCGTATTCAGTAGCATATACTGTTTTAGGAAAAGCAGGATTGGATGAAATAAATGCATTCCCCCCTATTCGTATGTGGAGATAATTTGGGTTTATATGTTCAATGTGGTTTGTTGACTTGATGGGATTTCAAACAAACTCTTTT
>JBAXYG010000123.1:0-5076 GCA_041670905.1 Bacteroidales bacterium | reverse complement strand
TTCAATCATCTTTATGGTTGCTTTTTTTCTATACAACCAGCTATTTTCACCGTCAAATTCATCATTCGGACTCACTCGTATATTGTATGACATGACCTTCGTTTCAGGTTGATCAGTAAATCCGAAAAGGCAAATAAGCGAAAGAAATAAAAATAATTTTTTCATATGATTTTATAAATAATTAAAATTCCGGCAATTATCAAAAGATAAATTCTCTGCTGTCTATTACTATCATAGCAAAAAACACCAAAAGATAAGATGTTAAAATTATTATAAATTTAAAACATATAAAAGAAAAATAATTTTTCACATGTTTAATATTTGAAAAATTCATACTAATCCACTAAAATTGAAGCAGTTTATAACTTTTATCTATGAAAAAAATAATTTTATTGGTAGCAATCCTGCTAATTACCGGTACCAATATGTTTGCACAAGTAAAAAACAAAAAAATGACCTTTCTGGAATTTAAGGATAAAATGTTCGATTTGGCATACTTCAATATCTATCAGGTATATTGTGTAGTATGAAAATTGCAGCCATGTTAGCTCGCGCTGAAGGACGTGATTTTTACGACCTGATGTTTTTGTTGACACAGTCTAAACCGGATTATGAAATCAGCATCTTTGTCTTCAAAATTTCTAATTACTAGTCTTTCTATTTTAATATTATTTTTTTGTATTTATTACCTTAATTGATATTTATAACGTGTAATTATAAACTTGCATACAACGTTCCCGCACTAGGCCTTCGTGGCAGTATTTATGGTCTACGTTCTATCAGCCGATAGAAAACACCTCTTTCTTGCTTTACTATTTCAATTTTATTATCTGCTTCCAAAACGTCAAGGTATTTATTTATTTCATTGACATGTAAACCTAATATTTTAGTTAAGTCATCAAGAGTACAAGGTCTTCTTTCTATGGTTTCTATAATTGCTGTTTCTTTATCACTCCTATACGATTGTATATTTTTTCTTTCAAGCGATGCTGCAATTATTTCAACATTATCTAAGTTTAAAAAATTAACTATTCTCTGTAATTCGTCTCTTGTTGCTCCATGAAGATTTGGCAGCGTTCCTGGTCTGTCCAATGTATTTAACTGGACTGAATCAGGTTTTATTCTCAAAATAATATTTTTGAATTCTGTTAATTCATTTTCAGTATCATTATAATTAGGTAAAATAAATATTTCGAGCCAAATTTTGCCATTAAATTCTTTTCTAAAATCAATCAAGCCATTAATATATTTATCAAAATTTAAATTTTTTGCAGGTCGATTTATTTTTTTAAAAACATCTTCTGTTGCAGCGTCAAGAGATGGAAGAACAACATCAGCATTGAGAATTCCTGCTCTAACATTTTTATCATAAAAAAGTGTACCGTTCGTCAAAACAGCAACAGGTATATTAGGCTTGTTTTGTTTAATAAATAGTAATATTTCACCAATAAAAATATTCAAAGTAGGCTCTCCTGAGCCTGAAAAAGTAATATAATCAGGGTCTGGATTATTATTAAAATAATGGGTTAGTTCTTCTTTAATTTTATCGAATTTAACATACTCTTTTCGGACAAGCGTCAATTTTGTGGTTTTTCCTACTTCACAATAAACGCAGTCAAGTGAGCAGACTTTCTTAGGAACTAAATCAACCCCCAATGACATTCCTAATCTTCTTGAAGGAACAGGTCCAAATAAATATTTATACATCTTTACTTTTTGTTTTTCAATAATTCTTCTCAAACCATTGTCTTTCCACATTTTGGGCATTTAAGTGTTGTACATTTTATGCCTTGCTAATGTGGTATCTTTTCTCCACATTTAGCACAAATACAAAAACCTCCTGTTCCAAAACTTGTTTATAGGCGTATCAGCACCAATAAATTTAACCACGTGTCAAGCGTTTGTGCCTTTCTCCCTTTTAAATAAAAATCTCTGCCTTTTTCTGCATTATATTTTTCTTATTGAAAAAGGCTCTAACAAATTTATCTCCTTTATATACTATTTCCCTTGCTCCTTCAGGACAAAATCTTACGCATCTGAAACAACCTATACATAATGCCATATCAATCTCCAATGTATCGGTATTTATCGCTTGTTTCGGGCAACCATCAACACATATTTTACATTTAGTACATTTATTATAATCGACAATAGGTTCTTTTATTACTGTTTTATTACTGTTTTGAGGTAAAATTGTATGAAATATATTAAAAAAATTACCGGCAACTTTAGAAAAAATGCATCGATGAATAATATCTTTCTTTTCAATTTTATCTATAGATTGAATTTTTCGAATAATATTTTCCCCAAAATTTTTAGCTGTCTGCAAATCCTCAATGTTTGGTCTGTCAAATGCTAAAGGAGCTTTTTCTGTTGCAAAGGAGTGTCTTCCGATAAAGGCGCCCATTGCTATAACTTCAAATCCTCTTTTTGAAACTAATGTATACAACTCATTCAATGCAAATCCTTTACTAACATTTCCAAATACTGTTACAAGAGCAACTGGTGTATTGTTTCCACATATTGCTTTAAGATAAGGATATAAATCTTTTGGGATTCTTGCTCCATATACAGGAACACCAATAATCAGTAAATCAGTTTTATTATTATATTCAAATTTATCTCTATTCTTCTTTATTGTTAAATTAATTTCATTTTTTATTTCAATATTCATCCCTTTTACAATGGCATTTAATATTTTTTTTGTGCTCAATGTGGGAGAAAAATATATCAATGTTGCTTTTTCAATTTTCATTTCTAATATTTTTTACAAAATTAATTATGTACTGTGTTAGCCACTGTTTTTTATTTTAAAATTTATATCCCACTCCTAACATTATTCCTAACTCGATTAGTCCATATTTATTACTTAAGAAAAGGTGTCGTTCAAACTTGGGATTTATATTAAATGTGAAATTTTTATATTCAAATTTAGCCCCTATGCCGAATCCTATACCTCCGCCAAAACCTGTATATGTATGTGATTCTGTCTTTTGATAGTCAAGCATTATCCCCTCTTTTATATAAAAATGCTTTCCAAAATAATGGTTTATAAAAATTAGAGTTGAAATAAGGTAAAAATCCTCTATATGTGATGCATCATGGATAGGGTCTCCTGTGGGAGCCGGGTCTATTTCTAATTTCCCAAATAAATAATCAATCCCTGTTTCAAATTTTAGTTTTGGCCTGTTTTTGATGCAGGCTAAATATCTTATTCCTATAGAATTATTTTCTCTTAGAGAACTTGAACTAGCTCCTTTAGGAACTCCACCCCTTAAAACACTAAATAATGTTGCAGTACCAGTAGACTTACCATAAAGAATCGAAATCTCATTCTTAGATTGGGCAAAGGTTGATGCAGAAATTACGATTAAAATAATTAGTAAAAGAAGTTTTTTCATATCGTTCAGTTTTTAAATTACTCACAACTTTTGGCGTTTTTCCGAAGTTTATCAGCTCACTACCTTCCCGATTATTCAAACTAAATGCTGATAAATTTCGGAAAAATATTGTTATGTGATGTTGTACACGGAAGGTTCCATTACTCATAAATTATGTCAGAGCAACTGCTTTTCCACTGCTCTTGCTAATTCTTTTGCCATGTAACTATTAAGGTGAGTGCTGTCAATCGTTATCGCTAATCCTCGAAGTCTTGATAGTAACATTGAAAAAGGGAAAATGGCGGTATGAAATCGTTGGAGATTGCGAGCTACTTTCCTGTCCAGTTACACCGAACTTGATGCGGGGCATAACGCTCAAATAACCACTTAAACCCCAATGCTTTATATCGCTTGTTATGCACAGGGTTTTTGTCAATTTATCCATGATATTTCTGTTTTTCTTTCCGGTATACTGTGTAATTTAATAGAAGGGAAACCAATTGTCATAGCTGCATAGCATTTATGTCCATTTGGAATTTTGAGAAACTCTGACATCCTTTTATAATTCTTTATATAATCTCCTGCTGCTGCTCCTTGTATGATTCCATTCCAACATGTTCCCAATCCATTTGCATTAGCATATAATTGAATCAACATACAAGCTGCATCGCAATCTGTCTGAGGTGTAGATGATTTAATCGGTGCATGAAGAAAAATTGCGGCAGGGGCATTGTAAGTTATTAAATCGTTTTCTCTTTTATACTCATTTAGTGAATACTTGAAACTCGGTATAATTCCCAACGCGGCTTTTGCCCTGTCGTCATATTTAGCTGCTAATTTCATATACCAACTACCTATCGTTTTTATCATTTCAGTCATATAATCAGCAGAAATATCTGAAACAATTTTCATATTGTCATAACCTGAAACTATAGTAATATTTCTTATCCAACCAACTCTGTGATGAGGTCCACCGGGTGCGAATCCGGCAATATTTGCTATTTTTTCTAATATTTCATTTGAAGGTATTTCTTTTCGATAATTTCTCACCGACCGTCTTTGTGTTAAAAAGTCAAAAGCATTATTGGTATCAATTTTATTTTTATTTTGGATGTTTATAAAATTCGATTTGTCAAATCCACTATGATTAATTGAATTTGTTGGACAAACACATAAACATTGACCACATAATACACATTCATCATTATTTTGAATAACTGGTATTTCCTCTTTTCTAAAATCAAATACCCTAATTGGACAAATTATTGAACAAAGACCACATTTATTGCATGTGGTACTGTCAATTGATATTATTGGTGCATCTACAAATCTGTTTTCCATATTTAGTCTTATTTAGTTGTAATGTTTTTCATGAACCTTATGCATAACGGACGGAACTATATGCAGTTGGGAGATTGTGGGTTACTTTCCTGTCGAACCCCGATGCCATTGTTGCGGGCTGCGGACTTTGTTGTCCGCACAGTAACCCCAATTGACATATAGTTTTTGTTAGCGGTTGTTGTTTAATTTTTTTCATATTCTATTCTTAGCAATGCAAACATGGACATGTCGTAATACTTTTTATTCCAAAACATCCACTGTCTCAAAACGCCTTCTTTCTTGAAGTTAAGTTTGTTTAGTACTCTTTCTGAACTTCCATTTCCTTGCATAACTTCAGCTTCAATTCTGTTTATTT
>JBAXYG010000122.1:0-5084 GCA_041670905.1 Bacteroidales bacterium | reverse complement strand
TTTAAAAGTAATTGAAGATGCTTGCCATGGCCCATTATCAGAATACAAAGGTAAAAAATTGGGTACGATTGGTGATGTAGGTTGTTTTAGCTTTTTTTCAAACAAGAATATTAGTACGGGTGAAGGTGGAATGTTGGTGACAAATAATGATGAACTTGCAAGGAAAGCTAGATTATTAAGATCACATGGCATGACAAGTATGTCCTATCAACGTGCAAGTGGACATGTCACTTCATATGATGTTGTTGAACTGGGATATAATTTTAGAATGGATGATATTAGGGCTTCAATTGCTGTAGTACAATTGAGAAAACTTCAAAAAGATTTAGATAAACGTGTTTTGGTAAGACTAAAATATGTTGAATTACTTTCAAATATTAACGGAGTAATTGTCCCTTTCGAAAATAATACTGAATTTGTTTCAAATTATATTATGCCCATTGTATTAAATAATTCTACTGCAGAGAAAAGAAATAGAATTAGAGAAAAAATGCATGAGGCTGGGATACAAACTAGTGTACATTATCCTGCCATTCATATGTTCTCAATTTATAGGTTTTATAATACTTTTTTACCTCAAACACAATATGTAACAAATAATGAGATTACTTTACCCATGTATGCTTCTTTAACCAATGAACAAATTGGATTTATTGTGGATACTTTAGATGAATCGCTAAATGGATAAAGAGGCAATAATGATTTTTGGAGTAGGTCCTTTGCAGCAATCTATTATTGAGCGTTGTAAATTAAAGGGATTATACACTATTGGTATTGATCCTGCTGTTAATGCAGTTGGCAGAGATACTGTGGATTTGTTTGAGGTTATAGATGGTCAAGATTATGAGCGTACTTTAAATCTCGCTAAAAAATATAGAATATCCGGAATTATTACTGCTGCAACTGACAAACCTTTAGTTATGATGGCGAGAATCGCTGAAACATTGCAGCTTCCATTCTATTCTGTCGAAACAGCACAAAATTCGACAGATAAATTTCTAATGAAAAAGAAATTTCAAGAATATAAAATTGCTTGTGCAAAAGGCTATATCTTGAATAATATTAAAGAATTATCAAATATAGATATAGATTATCCTGTTATTATTAAACCTAGAGATAATTCTGGCAGCAGAGGTGTTTTTTATTGTAAAGACTATTTTTCTGTGGAATCATCATTTAATGAGGTGCTTCAATATACTAAAAAAGGGAGTATATTAATTGAAGAATATATAAAAGGTAAAGAATATAGTGTAGAGAGTGTTCATTATGAAGGAAAAACATATGTTGTGCAGATTACAGAAAAAATCACAACCGAATTTCCGTATAATGTAGAATTAGGACATATTCAACCTGCTGAGCTAACAGATGACGTTAAAAACAGAATTGTTCATATTGTTTTTCAAATGTCAAAAGCGTTAAATTATCAAAATTGTGTGTCTCATACCGAATTAAAAATTAATTTAAATAATATTACTATAATTGAAGTAAGTCCTCGCCTAGGTGGAGATTTTATTACATCTAAGCTTGTTCCGTTTTCAACAGGAATATATATTGAAGATTTATTAATTGATATTTCTGTTGGTAATAGACTCAACAAAAATGATTTTATCCCTAAAATAAACAAATCTTCTGGTATAGTGTATTTTGAGTTATCAGAGGGAAAGATATGCCAAATAGGTGATTTAAGTCAATTAAATAGAATAAATGGTATTGAAATGTTTACATTTTTATTATCACGTGGAGATATTGTTAATAAAATAAAAAATAGTATGGATAGATATGGTTTTGCTATTTTTAAAAATGATAATAGAGAAGAATTATTATTGAATATTGATTTATGTAAAAAAGAATTAAAGAAACAAATTAATATCATATAAGTATAAAATAATTAATAAAAAATCATCATGACTAAAAAAAACATAGTTGTTTTTGGGGCTACTGGCGCAGTTGGTGTATATACAGTCATGCACTTATTAAATAGTGGTTATAATGTATTTGCTGTAGGAAAAAGAAATAATGATAATGGGTTTTTTTCTGAACATTTTGTTAGATATTATTCTGTCGATATAACAAAATATGAGAATTTTTCAATTTTACCTATTGATAATATTTATGCAATAGTACATTTAGCTGGTTTTCTTCCTGCTAATATGAATGGTAACTTTAATCATGTTTATATAGACATAAATATAATTGGCACATTAAACATTCTTCAATATGCAGTTGCTGTTGGAGTACAAAGAGTTGTATATTCAACCTCATTTTCTGACGTAAGTTATCTTTGGGGAACAAAAGATCCAATTGGTCCAGAATCCCCAATTAAATTTCCAATAGACAATGATCATAGTATATATTCTATATCTAAAAATACTGGTGTAAATATATTACAACATTATTCACATAAATATAATTTTAAATATTTTATTTTGAGGTTTCCAAACATATATTTATTTCACCCCAATCCGACTTATTTTGTTAATGGTATTAAACGTTGGAAAGGTGCCTGTTTAATAATTTCTCAGGCAAAAAAAGGCGAGGATATAGAATTATGGGGAAATCCCATGATTGTAAGAGATATGGTGTATGTTAAAGATTGTACGCAAATAATAGAAAAATCGTTATCAGCTAACTCTGAAGGAGGTATATTTAATGTTGGAACAGGGATTGGTACGACAAGAGAGGATCAGATAAAGGGAATAATTAAAGTTTTTTCATCAAAATCATATAAATCTAAAATTATATATCGTACAGATTTACCAGACTCTCCTCAATATATAATGGATATATCTAAAACACAAAAGGAACTGGGTTTTGAACTAAAATATAATTATATCAAATATTTGCTTGATTATAAAAAAGAAATGGAAGAAAATCGTTTTAAAAAACTGTGGGGAGTAGAATCTGATTATATTTAATATCTTTTTATTATGAAAGCAAATATTGAAAACCGTATAGTGCAGAAATCTCTTTCTATTATTGAAACATTGAAGAAAATGGATAGTGAAGGAGTTAAACTTTTATTTGTCTTTGATAAGGATTTTTTCCTGGGAATAATTACTATTGGAGATATTCAACGTGCAATTATTAAATCAGTAGTATTAAATGAGTCTATATTTACAATATTGGACTCAAAAAAAATATATGGAAAAGAAACTGATAGTATTGAAGTAATTAAGCATAAGATGCTTGGATTGAGAGCTGAAGCTATGCCTGTGGTTTCTAAAAATGGGAATTTGATTGAAGTATATTTTTGGAAAGATTTATTTGGAGGTAATCATCAGATAGAAAGAAAAAGAATTGATTTGCCTGTTGTTATTATGGCAGGGGGATTAGGTACTCGGCTAAAACCTCTTACCAATATTATTCCAAAACCATTAATTCCAATAAATGAGAAAACAATACTAGAAATAATAATGGATAAATTTATTGATATTGGCTGTTCTAGATTTTATATGTCAGTAAATTATAAGCACGATATATTAAGATATTATCTTGATAGTTTGGAAACGAAATACAATATTATTTTTTTTAAAGAAGAACACCCTTTAGGTACTATAGGAAGTGTATCGTTATTAAAAGGAAAATTTAATACTCCTTTTTTTGTTACCAACTGTGATATTATTATTGACCAAGATTTCAGAGATGTATATGATTATCATAGAAAAAATAGAAATGATATTACTATTGTAACTGCCATAAAAAATTATCAAATTCCTTATGGCGTTGTGGAATCAGGAGAGAATGGAGTTATGGTTGCTTTATCTGAAAAACCTGAAATGACATATATGATTAATACCGGTGTGTACATTTTACAGCCTGAACTAATCAATGAGATTCCTGTAAATAAATTTTTTCATATAACACAATTAATAGAAAAAATTAATTATAACAAAGGGAAAATTGGTTGTTTCCCTGTTAGCGAAAAATCCTGGACTGATATTGGAGATTGGGATCAATATTTAAAATTAATTAAAAAATAATAATGAAAATATTGTTGGTTGGAGATGCAAATAGTATTTTTTTGATTGATTATACGAAGTGGTTGAAAAAGACTATTGATATTGAGGTTCATATATTTTCTATTCAACCTAAATTGAAAGTTAATGTAGATATACCATACGATAAAATATTTTATAATAGTTATCATAAACATTTTTTTAGTAAAATACCCCATATTAGAGCCTTATTTTATCCCTATATTACTAGTCATTCTTTAGTAAAAACTTTACATGAAAATAATTATATATATGATATAATACATTATCATTGGATGGCTTCTTATTCTGTCTTGAATGTTAATAAAATTAAATTATTTTGTAAGCAGTTATTTATAACCTTTTGGGGAGGGGAATGGTGCTCGTCTATATTACTATATAGCCACACTCTATATATTAATAAATTAAAGAGAATACTAGATAATGCTGATTTAATAATACAAAGTTCTGATAATGTTAAAAATGAGTTACTGAAATTCAATATTAATATTAGTAATAAATATGGATATGGAACATTTGGAAGTGCACCATTAGAAAATCTATATAAATTAATAGATAGTGAATCTAAATTAATATCAAAACAAAAATTAGGATTGCCATTAAATAAAATTACTGTTGTAATTGGCTATAGTGGAAAACCACTTCATAATCATATAAATATTATTAATTCATTAGAAAAAAGTATTTATAAAGATACTTTGAAAAAGAAAGTAATATTACTTGCACCTATGACTTATGGTTGTGGAAAAAAATACAGAATGTTAGTTGAGGATAAATTAAAAAAATCGGGGTTTGAATATTTACTTTTTAAGAATTATTGGACAACTGAAACTGTTGCTCGTTTTCGAAATTCTAGTGATATTGTTTTGCAATTATCAAAATTCGATGGGGTGTCAAGAAGCATTTTAGAATTTCTTTCAGCTGGTTCTATTCTTATTTCTGGTAGTTGGATTAATTATAAATATTTTAGTGATGAGGGATTTAAGTTTATTGAGACTGACAATAATGATGAGGCAATCAATGTGTTAAAGAAAATAACAGATGACTTTTATACAAATCAAAATTATTATAAAAGCAATATAGAAAATG